>JAGBJE010000209.1 GCA_017934625.1 Pseudobutyrivibrio sp.
CGCCTTTTGCAGCATAAGCCATTTGCCAAGCCGCCTTGCCAGCGGCAACTAGAATCACTTTGCCATCTCCATACGAAAAATTCTTAAGTGCTCTAGTTACCGCCTCGTCAGGCAACACTGCTTTTATCGAGTTTTCTACAATGTAATCAATATCTTTCTTTAATTTCTGATTCATTACTTTTCCTCATTCTAAGTTTTAATGTATAAATAGGCTTAAGATAGCAATTTCAACTATTGCTGCAACACCCATAATGAGGGATGCAACCGTCCATGTCTTATAGCCTCTATCAGGTGACATTTCTCCGAAGTTTGTAACAACCCAATAGTATGAATCATTTGCATGAGAAACAGTCATTGCACCAGCACCAATTGCCATACATACAAGAGTAATCTGTACAGGTGTTGTAAATCCAAGTACTGGAAGTAATGGTGCAACAATTCCTGCAGTAGTTGTAAGTGCTACTGTAGATGAACCCTGCGCACTCTTCAATATTGCTGACAACAAGAATGGGAAGAAGATACCCATTGCAGAGAGTACAGTTGCATGTTCTGAAATGTAATTTACCATATCTGAAGATGCAATCACCTTACCTAGAACACCACCAGCTGCAGTGATAAAAAGAATAGGGCCTACTGTTTTTAATGTATCATTTACAATATCATAGAACTCTTTAATCTTATCTGCACCGCAAAGTTGAATTACTGCAAAAACAGTACCAACGGCAAGAGCGATTATTGGTGTTCCTAAGAATTTGCATATATCAACTCCAGTACCAGTAGCCTTAGCCATTGTTACAATTGATGAAAGTGCCATAAGAATAATAGGAACTATAATTGGAGCAAGAGCTGAAAAGCCATTTGGGAGCTTTCCATATTCAGCGACTAGCTGCTCATATGTCTTTGTAATATCTCCCATATCATGCTCATCATCAGCCTTAACCTTCTTGCCAATATAGGTTGCATAAATATATGCAGCTACTAATGGGAAAATAGAGCAAACTAAACCTAATCCCATGACAAGTAGCAAATTATCTCCGATACCTAAGGTATTTGCAGCCGCAATAGGACCTGGTGTAGGTGGGATAAATACGTGTGAAGTAAATAAACCAGCTGCTAAACCAACAGTCATGGCAACTGATGATGTAGCTGTTCTCTTTACAAGAGCTTTTCTTATTGGATTAAGAATAACAAAGCCTGAGTCACAGAAAACAGGAATTGAAACTACCCAACCCATTAGCTCCATAGCAAGCACAGGGTGATTCTTACCAACAATCTTTATTACAATATCCGCAAGCTTTAATGCAGCACCTGTTTTCTCTAAGATACTTCCGATTAATGCACCAAGGATAATAACTATACCAATAGATGTAAATGTACCAGAAAATCCTTGGCCAATAACAGTTGCTATTCCAGCTTTTGTTGTACCATCTTCTAGTGTTACATCAACAATAGGTATGCCCGCTAACAAACCTAACACTAAAGAGATACACATAATTGAAATAAATGGGTGAATCTTGAATTTTGAGATCATAACAATCATTAAAACAATTGCCAGAATGAAAATAATTATCAACGGAAATCCAGTCATGGAACCGCCCTCCCTTCTTAAAGCATTTATAAGTTACTTTTATGATAATTGAGGGCGGTAGAGATTTTAATGTACTCACATTACAAAAAGACTGTTAATTTTTGTGTTGTGAACACAACACATTATATATTGTATTTGTTATCTTTCCTATACAAATAAAAGTAAAAACTCTCTAAAAAGCTTCTATCTGACGCATTAACTACGGGATCTATATCCATTAATTCTTTGTATTTATTGTATCGATAAACCAAAGTATTCTTATGAATGAATAGTTCCTTTGCTGCTTTATTGAAATTATAATTACTTTTGATTAAAGCTCCAATTGTTGCCTTGAAATCTTCAATTTTTCCCTCTGGAAATCTACTTTCATATATATAGAATATATTTGTTATATCTCTCATCGGCGTTATGAAATGTAAGTATTCTCCTACATGATCATAAAAGAAAACTGAACTGCCTTCTGAATCAATATATTCCTGCAGCCATCTGCAATGTCGATAAGAATAGTAATATTTCCCATAAGTATCCTGAAAACTTCCAATATAAAACTTAGCACTAGAACCGTTTTCTTTCATCCACCTAAGCACAGGGCTCAAATATTCTCCAATTATATATTTGTAATCAGAAAACAGTTCACTAACAGTGTCTGGCATTGTTTTAAATATGATTACACGTTTTTCATCCAAATCCAAGGAAACATCTTTTAAAGTATGATAAGGACTAGCCTTTAATTTTCGCAAAAACTCAGAAGAGTTTGTTCCATTAATTATTGCCAGAATTGGGATTCTAATACGTTCCTCTGGATAGCCTAGTTCCTCCGCTAACTCTCGCATTTCGTCTGGATCCGCATACTCTACTTCTGTAAGCATATGTATAAATCGCTCTTTACGATTCTCTCGTCGCCTAGCTTTTTCTTGTTGTTTTTCATAACGGAGCATTGATTGTATTGCCATTTTTATTATTAATGCCACTGGCCTAATTTCTTCAGGTTCGCCAGTAACACCAACCACACCTTCTCTGCGTCCATCAAGCTCTATAACCATATTTATGCCTGGCAAAACATTAGGATATGATTGAAGATTTGTTGTATCTACTATGTCATCTTTTCCATGAACAATTCGATAAGCAATTTCATGATATTGACCGACTCTATCTGCATTACGGCTAGCTATAATTACTCCATCTTCATCCATTATATTTACATTATATGTTGTATACGCAGTAACCTGTTCAATAAACTTTTCCGCCAATAATTTACTTATCATGTTGAATACCCCCGCAAAATAATACTATTACAAGGTGACTGTAAAGATTTTTGAGAAAGAGCATAAATAAAGATTATCTCAATCCAAGTTCTTTACCCCCTCTTACATCACATCTTTTAATATACCAAAGGTCTCCCTGACCATATTGTTTGGAAGGTATTGATATTCTGTGAAAGCAGCCATTCCTGTTACATCAGCATCAGTGTAGCGCTTTGCAATCATTACCCCTCTGAACACATGAAAATTATTGGTTACAATTCCAATTTTCATATCAGCTGTTACTTCTACAAGATCCAAAGCATTACTGATATTTTGGTCTGTATCAAGGGATTTGCTCTCAACTATAATTCTATCTTCTTCTATACCCTGTTCTAAAAGATATGTCTTGCCCCCTTCTCCTTCCGATACAGACTCATTAGCTCCCTGACCGCCAGTTACAATAACCTTAGTATCTGGATTATCATTTAGATATTCAATTGCTGAATCCAGTCTAGCCTTATAAACAACGCTTGGCTCCCAATCTCTCATTTGAGCACCTAGAACTATTATGTAATCCGCTCCCGGCTCTCCCTTTGAAAAGAACTGCGTTAAAATACATCCCTGACAGATGACAAAAACTGCAACCCCTATAGCCACGATAATTCTAAAAATATATCTAACTGCTTTTGGTACTTTAGGCCACAGGCTTTTCTTTTCCATTATATATAAGAATCCAAAGAATATAGCTACAAATATCCATATGATAAATGAAAAAGTTCCGCTTCCTACCATATATATAGCAACTGAGTACAGCAATGAAAGAATAGCCAACAGTGCATATACAAGTCTTAACTTACGCATTACTTATACCCCTTTCGCTCTTTAGCTTTTTCGATAAGCCTTCCTCTTCTGCTATGAACGAGTGGAACATTACCTGTTATTCATTCATCGAATTCCCCTTGCATTCATTATTCTTCCATAAAAGATTCAGCCACAATCTCTGATATAGCAACTAGTGTAGCTTCACCACTTATAGTGATTCGATTATTATCCTCTACCCTGCAATATACATATCCACCACGCTTTGATGCCTGGTAGGCTTTGATTTCTTTCTTATTCAGTACTTCAGACCAGTAAGCTGCTATCTGACAGTGAGCTGAACCACATACCGGGTCTTCAGCTACGAGTAACTTCGGAAAGAAGCTTCTTGAAACGCAATCTACTTCATTTCCTTTCGCTGTAGCATCCTGACCACGACCAGGAAGCTTTGATAATTTCATCTGATCAGGATTCATATTTCTTATCTGATCTTCTGATTCAAAAATACAGAGAAGATCTGGACCAAGAAGCGCCTTTATAGGACGAACGCCGTATGCTTCTTCCATTTCATCTGTTACAGAAATTTCAGGCTGTTCATATGTAGGAAAATTCATTTCAAAGAGATTACCATTTCTCTTTACTGTAAGCTTTCCGCTTAAGGTGTTAAACTCGACTACATCTGCATCCTTGTCAAAAAAATTAAGGATTACAAATGAAGATGCAAGGGTTGCATGTCCACAAAGTTCTACCTCTGAACCTGGTGTAAACCAACGCAAGTGATATCCCTGTTCTTCCTTAACAATAAACGCTGTTTCAGACAGATTGTTTTCCATGGCCAGCTTCATCATAGATTCTTCTGATGGCCAACTATCCATAACGCATACAGCAGCTGGATTACCCGCAAATGGTGTGTTTGTAAATGCATCTACAATATACTGTTTCATCCTTTTCTCCTTTCATCGTCAGAGATCGCGCCACACTTTTTAATAATCGGAGTGACGCGATTCGAACGCGCGGCCTCTACATCCCGAATGTAGCGCTCTACCATCTGAGCCACACCCCGTAGTTTTTTCTATCATTGATTATAACTAATACTAATTCGCAAAAAAAGCCCTTTGTGAACTTGCACAAAGAACTTTATCAGTTATAATTTAGCGGGCAGTAGTTCCTTAGATTTTAAGGGATCATCACACATCATGAAAAGCATGGCTACAAATATATAATAAGAAGAAGCCAGAACCATCAGGCTCTGGCTTAGAGAATGTTATGCAGTTTTTCTTTTCTTTAGAATTAATACAATTCCAAGAATAACGATAGCTGCTGCTACTATATCGCCTGCAATTAAACATTTCTGCCATGTTGCAAGCTTGTAGGTAACTGTCGAACCAGGTACAATGCCTTGCATTGCGTTTGAATTTACAACCATGTAAAGAGTGTTGTGTGCTGCTCTTCTCATAGCTGCCACACCTGTAGCTGACTTTTGGTCTGAAAGGCTGCCATCAGCAAATGTATTAAGCATTAAATCATTTCCAGCACGAATTCCTGAATCTGGATCCATGTATGCGCTACCACCGTAATAATCTGTAAGAACTGCACCATTAAATCCCCATTCATCGCGTAAGATTGTTGTCATAAGTCCATAGCGAGCACCTGACCATGTGCAACCAATTCTATTGTAAGAGCTCATGATTGCAGTAGCTGCCTTGATAGTAGATGTCTGAAGCTTTCCATCCTCATCATAGTAGTTCACATCTGCCTTTGCTTCTTTAACTGCCATCTCGAAAGGCTTCAAATAGATTTCACGGATTGCCTGCTCGTTAGCCCATGTTGCAATACCATTTCTACCATCTTCCTTGTCGTTAAGTGCAAAGTGCTTTAAGTAGCAGTACGAACCATATTTCATTACTCCGCTTACTTCTGACGCTGCAATCTTACCAGCAAGTAAACCATCTTCTGAATAATACTCATAGTTACGACCAGCGAAAGCATTTCTGTGTGTGTTCATAGCTGGTGCATACCAACCGTTAAATCCATTGTAAAGCCCCTGCTCACCAATAATCTGGCCCATTTCTTCAGCTAATGCTTCGTTCCATGTAGCTGCAAGAACTTCCTCAGCAGGGAAGCCTAAGCAGATTGCATCCTTGCCAGATGCTGATACCCATGTAGACCATCCCATAGGTCCATCGTAATCAAGAGTCGCTGGCTTGCCGATATCTGTAAGCTCGGCCGTATTGTATCCAGCGTTTGCAAGCATGTTAGCAACTGTGGACATGTCGAGCTCATCTAACAATAAATCCCATGCTGGATCATTGTAATCTAAGCCTCTTAATGATATTAATTGAATTCCGTTGTTTGCCTTTGTTGTA
>JAGBJE010000210.1 GCA_017934625.1 Pseudobutyrivibrio sp.
CCCTGATGTAATCGAAAAGGGCGCTACTGCAATCATCATTGAAAAGGACGTAGAGCCAGTGGCAGGTGTTACTTACATAAAAGTAAAGAACAGCCGTCAGGCACTTGCGATTCTTTCAGCTGCGTACTTTGGTCATCCAGCAAAGGAGCTCAAGACCATCGGTATCACAGGTACAAAGGGCAAGACAACTACCACATACATGGTAAAGTCAATCCTTGAAAAGGCTGGCATCAAGACTGGTCTTATCGGTACCATCGAATCAATCGTTGGTGATGAGCGTATCCCAGCTGTAAATACAACTCCAGAGTCTTACCGTGTTCAGGAGCTTTTCAGACAGATGGTAGATGCAGGGCTTGATGCAGTAGTTATGGAGGTTAGCTCACAGGCTCTTATGCTTCACAGAGTTTCAGGTTTTACTTTTGATATCGGTGTATTTACAAACCTTGAGCCAGACCACATCGGTGAGAACGAGCACAAGGATTTTGCAGATTATATGCACTGCAAGAGCCTTCTCTTCCAGCAGTGTAAGGTAGGTATCTTCAACGGAGACAGCGAGCATATCGATGGAATCCTTGAGGGACATACCTGCGATGTTATCAAATACGGCTACGGCAAGGACAACGATCTTGTTGCTGAAAACGTAGAGCTTCTTAAGGAGCACGGTGCACTTGGCGTTAAGTACCATATCGCTGGCGAGGAAAACATGGATGTTGAGGTAAATGTACCAGGTACATTCTCTGTTTACAATTCACTTACAGCAGTTGCTATCTGCAAGCAGTTTGATGTTGCAGAGGACAAAATCAAGGCAGCTCTTAAGGATGTTCACGTAAAGGGACGTATCGAGCTTGTGCCAGTTTCAAAGAAATTTACAGTCATGATTGACTATGCACATAATGCTATGGCACTTGAGAGCCTTCTTACAACACTTAAGGCTTACGAGCCAGGCAGATTGGTTTGCCTCTTTGGCTGCGGTGGAAACCGTGCAAAGAGCCGTCGTTACGAGATGGGTGAGGTAAGCTCTAGATTAGCTGATCTTACAGTTGTTACATCAGACAACCCACGTAACGAAGAGCCAATGGACATCATTAACGACATCTTAATCGGCGTTAAGAAAGCCGATGGTGAATATGTAACTATCCCTGACCGCAAGGAAGCAATCCGCTATTGCCTTGTAAATGCAAAGGAAGGGGACATTGTGGTGCTTGCAGGTAAGGGCCACGAGGATTACCAGGAAATAAAGGGTGTAAAGCACCACATGGACGAGCGCGAGCTTATCGCAGATATTGTAAAGGAGGACGGCCATGACATTATTTAAGGGCGCAGGAGTAGCACTTATTACTCCATTTAACGATGATGATACCGTAAATTATGACATGCTTGGAACTCTTATTGACAGACAGATTGAGGGACACACCGACGCAATCGTTGTGTGCGGTACCACAGGTGAGAACGCCACAATGAGCGAGGAAGAGAAGCTTTCTGTTATCGATTTTACTGTGAAGCGAGTTAACCACAGAATCCCTGTAATTGCAGGATCTGGTGCTAATTCCACAAAGCTTGTAATCGATTTATCTGAAAAGATTGCAAAGCTTGGGGTAGATGGACTGCTTATCGTTACACCTTTTTATAACAAGGCTACACAGGAAGGCTTGTACCAGCATTATTCTACAATTGCAAAGGCAATCGACCTTCCAATCATTATGTACAACGTGCCAAGCCGCACAGGCTGTAACATCCTTCCAGAAACAGCCCTAAAGCTTGCCCTTGAGTTCAAAAATATCGTAGGAATCAAAGAAGCCAGCGGAAACATTTCACAGATAACAAAGCTTGCCAGCCTTTGCAGAGGCTGCCTGGATATCTATTCAGGTAACGATGATCAGATTGTGCCAATACTTTCTCTTGGCGGAGTTGGTGTTATTTCGGTGCTTTCAAACGTAGCACCTCAGGGCACTCACGATATGGTTATGGCGTATCTAAACGGCAACGAG
>JAGBJE010000211.1 GCA_017934625.1 Pseudobutyrivibrio sp.
AACATCTTCTTTGCATCTGTCACAGAGATGTAATCAAGTGGCTGTTCATCAGCTTTGCCAAAATTCTTGCAAACCTTTGTTACACTGGTAAGAATTACAAGCATATCTGCCTCTAGCTCAGAAGCAAGCAGTCCTGCTGCTATATCCTTTTCAACTACAGCTGATGCACCCTTCAGTGAATTGTCCTGTGTGAGCACAGGGATTCCACCACCGCCTGCTGCAATAACCACCTGGTCTGCATCGCAAAGAGCCTTAATAGCATCAATCTCAACAATCTCCATTGGCTTAGGAGCTGCAACGATTCTGCGATAACCACCATCTACCTTAACAGTGTGATTGCCCTTAGCCTCTTCAGCCTCTGCTTCCTCAGCAGTCATAACTCTTCCAATTATCTTAGTAGGCTTGTAGAAAGCTTCATCATAAGGGTCAACAGTAACCTGAGTAAGAATAGTAGAAACCGGCTTGTAAATTCCACGGCCTACTAACTCAGAACGGATAGCCTGCTGCAAATCATATCCAATGTATCCCTGGCTCATTGCAGAACAAACCGACATAGGTGTAGGTGTGTAATCAGGATGATTCTGATAGAACTCTGAAAGCGCTGTGTGAATCATACCAACCTGTGGTCCGTTACTGTGAGTGATAACCACCTGATAGTCTTGCTTAATAAACTCTGCAACTGCAACAGCGGTACGCTTTGTTGCGTTCCATTGTTCCAACACTGTGGTGCCAAGTGCGTCATGTCCAAGTGCAATAACTATTCTTTTCTTTTCCATATGATGCCTCCCTTTTTTGCCTTTATTAATAATTTTACCATATTAACAGCCAGTAAATGTTATTATCTTTTATATCTTCTGTTGCCAATAATAGCAAGTGTGATAACTATTCCCAGTGCCGCACCTGCAACATCTATCCATATATCAGATACCTGACCTGATCTGCCTTCCACAAAAAGCTGAATAGTCTCATCTACAAATGCTACAGACAGCGCTGCCATTTCAGGATTAACAAAACGTTTAAACCATCCCTTCAAATATGTAGCAAACTGCAAGCATAACAACACGCCCAGTATTGCGTACTCCGTGAAATGTGCTGTTTTTCTAACAATAAACATTCCATTATCATTATTTGCGATAAATGGTAATATCTTGCTGATTACCTGTAAGAATCTTCCACTTTCTCCATCTGAAACTACTGCTGGCTGCATGCTATGTCCCCAAATAAAGCAAATCCATGCAGCAATTAAAATCCCTAATATTATCTTTTTCTTATTCATAGCCTACATTGTAACACATAAAAAAAAATGGGTACATGATTTGCACCCATTTTTTTACATTTTATTGTACTGACTCGATCTTGTGAGTAAGTGTAACCTCTATTGTCTCTTCCTGATAGTCGTTGTCAGCCTTGGCAACTGTAACCTCTACAGTAGAACCTGCTGCCAAATACTTCATGATATTGTTAAGTGTATTAACTGATGTTACCTTACGTCCGTTGAAAGATGTGATAACATCCTCTGTCTCGATACCAGCTGCCTCTGCACCAGAGCCTGCAACTACCTGAGCTACATATACACCAACAGGAATATTGTACTGCTCTGACATCTCTGATGTAATGTCCCTACCAGCTATTCCAAGGTATGAAGCCTCAAGCTCTGAAACAACATCATTGTCTACCATCTGCTGAATGATGTTCCATGCATAAGAGATAGGAATTGCATATCCCATACCCTCTACGCTTTCCTCAGCAAGCTTTGCAGAAACGATACCGATAACCTCACCCTTAGCATTTAAAAGAGCACCACCTGAGTTACCAGGATTAACAGCTGCGTTAGTCTGAAGAAGGCTGTTAGTAACTACATTTCCATCATCATCTGTGATAGAAACCTCACGGTCCTTAGCTGAAATGATACCGTTAGTAACTGATGTACCATATCCCATTGCGTTACCTATTACGATAGCTGCCTCACCAACAACTGTTGCATCAGAATCACCAAGTGTAGCTACCTTTATCTCAGATAATGTATCTTCCTTGATATCCTTAATAGCTACTGAAACAACTGCAAGGTCGCAAGATGAATCTGTTCCCTTGATTGTTCCCTCTACTGCTTCGCCATCATTAAATGTGATTGTAAGTGTTTCTGCACCGCTAACCACATGATTGTTAGTAGCGATATAAATGTTATCCTCGTCCTGTGAAACAATGATACCTGAACCTGCTGATGTGGTAGGCTGCTGCACTGTTCCAAAGAATGTCATGTATTCCTTAAGACCTGCATTGGTAACCTGTACAATTGCAGGAAGGACATTTTCTACAATTGACGAAACATCAGTTGTAACTGTAGAAGATGTTGTACTAGCTGTAGCTGCACTAGAAAGCTTTCCTGTACTGCTACTGTTGCTAGAGCTCTCCTGTGTCTGTGCCACCTGTGGTGTCTCTTCCTTGAAGAACTTGCTAGATACAACTACTACTGACTGGAATGCAAGGCCAGCAACTAATCCAAATACAAGTGCAATAGCTGCTGTCTTTCCAAGCTTTGCCCCGAAGCCAGATGACTTCTTTGCCTTTTTATTTCTTCGTCCATCATCGTAAGGGGACCACTGATAATATGATTCGCCCTGGTTTATCTCATCCTTCTTATATGAATAAGAGCCATTTGTCTGATTAGTATTTGTCGATTCATTTGTAGATGAACCATTGTCCCCATTGTTTGTGTTGTTTGAATAAAAATCACTCATAAACTCGCCTCCATTGATTTTTCATTTCATGAACGTAGAATAATCCCGAAATGTGACAACTAGGTGATGGTTTATTCAACAGTAACTGATTTTGCTAAGTTTCTAGGATGATCAACATCAAATCCCTTACCTACAGATACATAGTAGCCAAATAGCTGTAGTGGAATGATTGCAAGTGAGTTAGCAAAATACTTATTAGTCTGAGGAATGTACATTACATAATCTGCGACCTTCTCAATATCCTCGTGACCTACTGTAGTAACAGCAAGGATAAATGCTCCACGAGTCTTGCACTCTACTATATTAGATACTGTCTTAGGATAGATGCTATCCTGTGTTGCAACAGCTGCAACAAGTGTTCCCTCTTCAATAAGAGAGATTGTACCGTGCTTAAGCTCGCCTGCTGCGTATGCCTCAGAGTGGATGTATGAAATCTCCTTAAGCTTAAGTGAACCTTCCATAGAGATTGCATAATCTATTCCACGACCAATAAAGAATACATCCTTTGCAGCAACGAAACGGTTAGCAAATTTCTGGATACGCTCTTTATTTCCAAGAAGCATCTCAATCTGCTCTGGAAGCTTCTTTAAATCTGCAATAAGTGACTTCATCTCATCTGCTGGAAGTAAGCCTCTAACATCTGCAAACTTCATAGCAAGTAAGTAAAGTGCTATAAGCTGAGCGCTGTATGCCTTTGTAGTAGCAACAGAAATCTCAGGGCCTGCCCATGTGTACATAACCTTTTCTGCTTCACGAGCGATAGATGAACCTACTACATTTACGATTGCAAGTGTCATGTTTCCCATTGCTCTAGCCATTCTAACAGCTTCCTTTGTATCTGCTGTTTCACCAGACTGGCTGATAGCAATAACAAGCTCGTTATCCTGAAGGATTGGATTACGATATCTAAACTCTGAAGCTATGTCTACCTCTACAGGAATACGTGCCATCTCTTCGAATACATACTTAGCTGTAACACCTGTGTGATATGCACTACCACAGGCAACAATACGTATACGAGAGATTGCTTTAATCTCCTCGTCTGTCATGCCAAGCTCTTCAATATCAACAGTGTCGTTCTTGATACGTGGATTAAGTGTATCACGAACAGTCTTAGGCTCCTCGTGGATTTCCTTAATCATGAAGTGGTCATAGCCACCCTTTTCAGCTGCGTCAACATCCCAATCGATTGTCTTAGACTGCTTCTCGATTGGCTGACCATCTACATCAAAGAACTCGATACTATTCTCTGATAAACGTGCGATTTCCTCGTTCTCGATAAAGTAAACCTCACGTGTATACTTAAGAACAGCTGGTACATCTGATGCAATAAGATTGCCATCCTTACCAAGACCTACGATAAGTGGGCTATCCTTACGAACTGAATAAATCTGATCTGGGTAATCTGCAAAAATGATACCAAGCGCATAAGCACCCTCAACACGGTGCATAACCTTTGTTACACATGTAAGAGGATCATTGCCCTGCTTGTAATAATAATCAAGAAGGTGTGCAACTACCTCTGTATCTGTCTCTGACTTAAAGTTGTATCCACGCTTTACAAGCTTATCCTTAAGCTTTGCGTAGTTTTCAATAATACCATTATGAACAACGGCGATTGTCTCATCCTCGTTAAGATGTGGGTGAGCATTTGTCTCGCTAGGCTCACCATGTGTAGCCCAACGTGTATGACCAATACCGATAGTACCCTGCATTGTTGCTCCATCATGAGTCTTCTCGCTGAGAAGACGAAGACGTCCCTTTGCCTTTTCATATTCAATCTTGCTACCATCATATACAGCCATTCCTGCTGAATCGTAGCCTCTATATTCTAGCTTACTAAGTCCATCTAAAAGTATAGGCGCTGCCTGTGACTTTCCTACGTAACCTACTATTCCACACATAAATTTAATCCTTTCTTTGCATAATAAGCTCTATCATTTTACTACTATTTTATATAAAAGTAAAATGAGGACTGGCCCCTTTAGTCAGTCCTCATTGATTAACTAGTCTTATTCTTTTTCCTCAGACTCTGTAGACATATCCGGTGTCTGGTTTATTTCAGCACTAGATTCTGAACATCCTGTTTCATTCTGGATGTAATCGCTAATCTTATCAACTACATCATCAGTAGCATCATAATTCTCCTGCTCGTACAAGAACTCATGAAGAGTAACTACATTAGAAGTAAGTGTACAAGGAATAACTACACTACCTGTCTTCTTACTGATGATTTTAGTCGTAAGTGCAAATGGGAAGCCAGATGAATTAGTAACCTCGTAATCCTTTACAGCTGTCGCCATTCCTACGCACTGTCCCAAGCTTAAGCTTGTTGAAATCTCTGGGAAGACATCATCACAAATCTTATTAAGCTGAGCAATGTTTGCATTCTTTGCCTTCTCGATAAGAAGCTTGATAACTTTACGCTGATTCTCGGCACGACCATAATCGTTATCAACAGCATATCTGTTACGACAATAACCAACTACCTGTGCACCATTCATGTGATATACACCTGGCTTATCAAAGTAGCAGTCGTTTCTATCCCAGTATTCCTCCTTGTCAGGATAATACTTAAGAACATTCTCAACCTCTGCAATATAACCTGCAAGTGCATTCTGACCAGTTTCTTTATTGACTGTATCAATCATCTTCTGAGTAACCTCAAGGTCAAGTCCGCCTAAATCATCAACAACCTTTGCAACAGCATAAAAATCAACTGAAACATATCCTGAGATGTTAAGGTCAAGGTTCTTATTGAGCATCTCGATGGCTGTCTCTACACCGCCATGATTGTATGCGTAGTTACATTTTCTGTATTTATCCTCTTCAACCTGTAGGTAAGTATCACGCTGAACTGATACCATCTTAACTTCCTTAGTGTCATTGTTGATTGACACCAGGATGATTGTATCTGAGTTACCACTGTCAAGGTTACCATTAGAACGGTTATCAACACCAAACAAAGCAAGTGTTGTATATTGACCAAGTACTTCCTTTGTCTCTTCATCCAGGTTTGTATTCTCAAGCTCTGACATGTTTATGTTGTCCCAATTAACCTTACCGAACTTGCTCCAGAAGAAGAAAATAATAAGTATTAATAAAAGTACAACTATCTCCACAACAAAAATTGTGCGCTTAGTTTTCTTCTTTTTAGCGTTCCTACCTGATGGGCGTCTGCCACCATTTCTTGAGCTGCCGTTTCTTGCATCTCTTGATGTAGGTCTAGAAGAGCTTCTAGATGTACTTCTGGATGCAGGCTTTCTCTGGCTGGCTGAGCGGCTTCCCGAATGACTGCCTGCTCTACTACCTGAGTGGCTAGAGGATGCCCTTCTAGCACTGCTTGATGTTGAATGTCTCACTGGTCTTTCATCATCCTCAAAACCATACTGAGAACCATACTCATATAATTCTATTTCATCGTCTAAATCCATTGAATGATTAGAATAACTGCTATGACTGGTTCTTCCAGCTGGTCTGCTTCCGCTTGGTCTTCCTGTTGTTCTATTTGCAGGTCTGCGACGACCCGAACTCTCTCCACGTCTCAAATCGTAATCTTCGAAATTACTCATTAACTGAATATCTCCAATCTTAAGTTTGATAACTTATTTTGTTTTTCCAAAAACAATAGTCTATGCTAGTCTACTCTACTCATTCTAGACTTGTCAAGAATAGTGAGAAATTCTGTAGCATTTTATAAAGTACACAAATATAATGAATGTTTAATTTTCCTCTTGCGTTCCTGGCAAGATAAAGTTTTCCATTCCAATAGGTAGATTCTTATTGTAAAATTCGTCACCTTTTTGTAAATAATCACCATGCTTTTCCATAATCATATCATGATACTCACTAGGAGTTTCTACCACTTTATTTTTCCATCTGGCGATTACTCTTGGAAGAACTATCACTCTGAAACCACGCTTCCTTGCCCTTATACAAAAATCAAACATGGCATCCTGCCCTGTAAGTCTCGTATCAAATCCATGCAGCATTCTGTATACTTTGGCATCTATCAGGCAACAGCCACAATCTACCACTGAAACATCTCTTGGCATGCTACCTATTCCATCATAAGTATCTCTAAATACACTCTGCCCATGAAATGCAGGATACCAGGCTCCATCAGTATCATAAATGTAACCCACATTATCTATCTTGAAGCCTCTATCGATAAATCTTGCTCCCACCACAGCCACATCAGGTTGGCACAGATAAGCATACATTTTCTTTACATTATTTCTCGTATACAGCTTTACATTTTCATCTCTAATAAACATGTAGTTGCTGCTGAATCTTCTAAATGAAGAATAATCATAATCTAAATGCCATTTTTTCAAAGAGGCATCCACTCTTCCATCACAAACAACTCCTTCCTTATCCAGGTAGGAAATTGCCAGCGCCAGGTGCTCTTTACTATAATATTCAGCCGCCCTTCTCTCCTCTTTGTTTAGAGGTTTATCACTTGTTCTTTTGTGATAGATAAGAGATGGAACATGCTGGATAGGCTCATCCTTAAAGGCAGCCCTAAGTATGTACTCGTACATATAGGAGGTTTTGGCTTTCTCGTTAAATTCGCCGATTCTGCTGCACAGCTGCTTTGAAATGCATACAAAATCTCCTATATAATCTGTCTGCAGAAATAATTCCTTATTAAAATCTGTTTTAAAGTGAGGATTTTTTCTATCGAGACCAATAAGCTCATCATTATCTGCATAAATTATGCACTCTTTATTTTCCAGGGACTCTATCTTTTCATTTAGCGCACTAAGAGTATTTCCGCTAAGTCTGTCGTGCTGTCCCACAAACACCACGTAGTCTCCCTCAGAAAAATGGAGGCCTATATTATATGCATAGGCCGCCCCATTGCTTTTCTTTAGTCTTCGATAGTGAACCTTATCCACGATGTCAGGGAAGAACTCCTTTATGGTCACATCGATAGCATTTGATTGGTTATTATCTAAAATATATAATTCGAATTCGCGATATTCCTGTTCATCTATAGACTCGAGACAATCCTTAAAATGATCCATATCAGTCTCGTTGGTCCATATTACTAGCGAAAAATATGTTTCTGCCACTATTTCGAACCCTTTCCCCCAAATACAACAGCTACTGTCTTAAGCAGGATTTTAATATCCAACAATAAAGACCAATTTGATATATACTGCGTATCTAACGCTACCACCTGCTCAAAATCCTTGATGTCACTTCGTCCGCTAACCTGCCACATTCCTGTCAGGCCAGGCTTGATAGAAAGTCTCGCCTTATGATGGAGCGCATAGTTTTCGTATTCATCCTCAAGAGGTGGTCTTGTTCCGACCAAAGACATATCCCCAACTAAAACATTTAAAAACTGAGGCAATTCGTCTATTGAATACTTTCTCATAAAATGTCCAATAGGAATGATTCTAGGATCATTTTCCATTTTGAACATGTTTCCATTTATTTCGTTTTGCTCCATAAGCTCTTTTTTACGTTCCTCAGCGTCCACATACATGGTTCTGAATTTGTAAAACTTGAACTTACGACCATTTTTTCCAATTCTAGTTTGAGTAAAGAACACTGGTCCTTTGGATTGGATTTTGATGATTGGCGCAAAAATGATAAAGGCAATCAGTGTAAATGCAAGCCCCACTAATGCACCTACAATATCCATAGCTCTTTTAATAAAAGCCTGCCTGTTGTTGGCAATATGCATGCTTGTTGTAAGTACAATATATTCACCGTAGGTTTCCATAATACGGTTTGGCATAAGTGTGCTGGTCTTTACAAGTGGCATATGAACAGTAAGTCCCTGCTCTACCAGCCTGGCAGCAAGGCTTTCCTCGCTTGCTCTAGTATTTCCATCTAAGAACACTTCATCTACAACGCTGGTTCTAAGATATTCAAACAATGTATCTGCGCTAGCCACAACAGGAATCCCCTGTATCTCCTGTCCTGTCATATCCTTGTCTACAACAGACACTCCTACTACCTTATATTCAGGATATGGACTAAGTGCTATTTCTCTAAGGCACTGCTCTACATTTGTGGATTCAGCCACAACAATCATAGCTGTCTTGTTGACATCCTTCAGCTTTCTTCGACGAATAACACGTTTCCAGCCCACTCTGAAAATATATGATATTAGAATCATTCCAAAGGCGAAAACACCAAGAACTGTTCTTGAGTACATGAATGATGTTTTTGACATATACATGTAAAGAAGTACTCCAAGAAAGTTCACGGCTGCATGCCATATTGTGGAAATTAATTCTTCATGTTTTGTTCTACGTAAAATACCCTTGTAGGTCTCAGTAAAAAATACACCTGCCAGATCAATGAAAGGCAATAGCTTAACCAAATTCTGATATCCACTGAACCATTCGAATTTGTCTAAAAAGATAATGCTTCCGTTGAATCTTATCATTACACCAATGAAAAGTGCCAGTTCCGCTGCCAGCAAATCCAAAATGATAAAATCCAGGTGCTTAACCCAAGAGCGTTTTTTCTTTTTGTACAACGCTAATCCCCCTGTTACTTCCCCATCTATATAATACAATTATAAATTATTGTCGCTTTTATATCCATCATTATTCTTAACGCCATCATAATCCATTTTTCTAGTATGATACTCAATATCCTCTAAAAGCTTACGGTTCTTCGCAAGCAAATCACCTATAAGTGCAATCATAAGAGAAATGAATCCCATGATAAGAAGTGTACAGCCTAAAATAAGAGACTGAATATGTCCTGCCGAATTTCCCATTGCTACAAACACAAGGAAACGAATAATCACTCCAAGCCCCACAATAAATGGAATGATTGCAAGAATACTAAATGTCTTAAGCGGCTGATACATAAGGTAAGCTCTAAGGATTGTCACCATAGATTTCTTAACATATCCCATCATGCTATTAAAAAGACGGGATGGGCGAAGCTCGCCGTTAGTTCTGATAGGTACACTTGTCTGAGCAATTTTATTTCTACCAGCCTGAACGATGGTCTCAAGAGTGTATGTGTAATCATTAGTAACATTAAGGCGCATTGCTGCATCCCTTGAATATGCTCTAAATCCACTTGGAGCATCTGGGATGTCAGAGTTACTAGCCTTCTGCACTACCCAGCTACCTAGATGCTGAAGCTTTTTCTTAAGTGGTGAAAAATGCTCTGTTGAATCAATTGGACGCTCGCCGATTACGATGTCAGATTTGCCTTCGATGATTGGGCGAACAAGCAGTTCAATATCGTCAGCCACATACTGATTGTCTGCATCCGTATTTACGATAATATCTGCACCATTTCTAAGGCAGGCATCAATACCAGCCATAAATCCATAGGCAAGTCCCTTGTTGCGACGGAAATTAACCACGTAATTAACGCCCCATTTTCTGGCAACCTCTACAGTGTTATCTTTACTTCCATCATTAATAATTAAATATTCGATTTCATCGATTCCATCAATATGCTTTGGTAAATCATTAAGGGCTATCTCTAAGGTTTCAGCCTCGTTATAGCATGGAATTTGAATGATAAGTTTCATAGCTACTCCTTACTTTTAAAAGAATAATCAAATTTAGTAAGTGACAAATTAGGATTGTAATAAGGGTCTCCCTTGCTATAAACATCCTTCCATTTTGTCATAAAATATTTTGTCTCCGCTTCCATTCTGGCCTTTTTATCTGGGTCCTCATGGTCAAGTCCGCGGCTGACAGATTCTAAATGATACCACTCTGAAAATGGTGTGTAAACACATAACAAATCTTTCGCTCTAAGCTTTAGGCAGAAATCAACATCATTAAAGGCCACTGCAAGGCCTTCGTCAAAGCCTCCCACTGCATTAAATGCAGAGCGTTTTGTAAGAAGGCATGCGCCTGTTACAGCAGATAAATCCTGGACGCAGGTGCTTCTGTAAAAATATCCTACCTGCTCTCTACCGCTGCCTAAAAACTGTGAGTTAGCAACACCGCCAAGACCTATAATAAGACCTGCATGCTGCACTGTGTTATTACCATAATATAGTCTTGCGCCAACTGCTCCTACATCATCTCTTCTGATGAAGCCCATCATCTCGGAAATGGCGTCAGGATTAATCATCCTCGTATCATTATTAAGAATCAGCAAATATTCACCAAGTGCCTGTCTCACACCATAATTGATAAGAGCAGAAAAATTAAATGTACCCTTCGTGTCAGGGTGCGCCTTAGTGAAATCGCAAACTCTTGCGCTAATATCATTTCTTCTTTCAAGCTCCTTGTAATATCCACGAAGTGTTGCATCGCAAGAATTGTTTTCCACAATTATAAATTCATAATTAGGATAAGTGGTCTTTTCCACAATGCTATCTATACATTCCCTTAAATCCTCAACATGGTTCATGTTAGGAATGACAATAGAAAGAAGTGGTGTATCCTTCCACTCATAGATTGTTCTGTAATATCCTAAATGTGTATCCAGCTCTACCCTTGCTGGAATACCAAGTCTCTTATAATGATTTTCAACAGCACGTCTGCCATTTTCGTAGGCATACATCTTGGCCTCTGGATGATCTGCTGTGGAATCCGGATGGCATCTCCAGTGGTAAAGTACCCTTGGAACATGATAGATGTTAGTGCATTTTTCAAGGACTCTCAAATCAAAATCATGATCCTGTGCCCCATCAAATTCGGAAAGAATTCCGCCGCTTGCCTTAACAATATCTGCCCTGACTACAAAAAGATGGGTGATATAATTATGGGAGCAAAGCAAATCGATATTGAAATCTGACTTGAAATGAGGAAGGAAATATTCCTTACCCTCCATGTCAATCTTATCCTCGTCAGAATAGATAGCTTCGATGGTTCTATCATTGTTAAGTGCCTCTGCAATATAATACATGGCATCAGCTGTAATCAAATCATCATGATCCGTAAATCCGATATAGTCACCTGTAGCAAGCTCCATAGCAGCATTGGTGTTGCCTGCAATACCTGTGTTATCAGTAAGTTTCTTATAGACGATTCGCTCATCCCAGGTGCCACCAGTAGCGGCCTTAATGATATCGTAAAGTCCCTCCTTTGGACTGCCATCTCCAAGGCAAAGCTGCCAATGAGGATAGGTCTGGTCTGTAAAGGAATGAATCAGCTCTGTAAGAAACTGTGGCTTAGTGTTGTATAACGGAATTACGATACTAATAACAGGATTGTACTCAAACACACGCTGGCGCTGAGCCTCAAGCTCCTGCTCGCTTATAGGGTTCTCCTTTAAAAACTGTCTATAGCTATAATGCTCCTGATCGTGCCCCATTAGCTTTCTGATAGTCTTTGCAACCGTCTTTTTCACACCATAGTGCTGCAAATAAAGCATTCCCTTTTCTATTTTATTAGTAGGTTGTTTGTATTCTTTTATTTCACTCATATTCAAAATAATCCTTTATTGCATTTGCCAGTGCTTTAGGATTTCCCATTTCTACAAAAATATGCCTTTCGTCAGCTGTAAACAATTCGTGGTTCGCCATACCATCACCAAGAATCATAGGCTTTTCCATAGCCTCGTATATATATGCCTTTCCAGGAATGGTACGCTTGGCCTTCATGATATCTCCAGAAAAATGACCAGCCAAACACAAATCTGCTGTTGCAATATGCTTTGCCAAATCCTCCTGGGATAGCCAATCTATATAGGTTACATTAGGCTGAATTGGCTTTTGCATCTTATCAGATATAGGACCGATAATTTCAAAGCTTACTCTGTCATCCTCTGCAAATTCCTTTAGGGCATCTAAAATCATATCTACCCCCTGCAGGTTTAGTATAGAGCCAAAGTACAAAACCTTTTTTATAGAGCTCCTGCTGGCATCTGACTCCAAGCCCTCCATAGGATGATAGATAGACTCATCAGCATGCAGATAATAGACGAAAAATTTATCTTCAGACTGCTTAAATTCTTCTGCGAAAAACTGTCCATGAGCCTTAGTGTCACAAACCACATAATCAGCCCTTTTAAGGGTAGCTTCATCCAGGCTGTGACACAGCTTTGCAATAACGCCACCATCCTTAAACTTCTTTCTATCCATAATCATAGTATCGTAAACAGATATAAAGAAATCTATAAACAGCTGTCTCTTCTTAAGCTTGCTCTTAAAAAACGGAACCACCAGCTGTGGCGCAAAGCCCACAAATGTCACATCAATATCACTCATGGATTGCTTCATCAGGCTCAGCCATACATGGGCCAGCCGTTTAGGATAGCTCCTGCTAGCGCTTCCAATTACAGTAAGACTAGCCGCCCTCTGCCTTAGAAAATCAATCTCCTGGGTAACCCTTATGTAATCCAGATTTTTAGTTGTTATATATAAAACCCGCTTACCCTGAAAATGGATAGACAGTGATTCGAATTTCTCCATATAATTTTCCTTAAGTACACAGTTTGTTCATAGTATATCACAAGTTGCTCCACCTTGCATTGCCTATGGTGTTGATTTAGAATAGTTTGTAAATAACTTTAGTTGGAAGGGTATTATGGCAACTATAGCAATCGTAATGTCTACCTATAATGGGCAGACTTTTTTAGAGGAACAAATTAAGAGTATACTAGAGCAATCCTATCCTGATTTTACGCTATATATCAGAGATGATGGTTCTAGTGATGACACTCTTTCTATAATAAATAAGATGGCGGCTACGGATTCACGAATCAACGTGATTTCAGATGCAACAGCTACAGCTAATAGTAATGTAGGCTTTGGGGCAAGCTTCTCTTCAGCTGCTGCATTTGCGCTTACAGATGATAGTGACTTTAAATATCTTGCATTCTGTGACCAGGATGATGTGTGGGAAGCAGGTAAGCTGCAGGCGGCTGTGGATAAGCTTAGCGATTTGGATTCAAATCTACCTGCACTGTTTGCATCTAATTATTATATCTGTGATGAAGTGCTTAATGTGACAGGGACATTTTGTGATAGCAATCCTATGGATAAGGTCACCTTTCAAAATATGTTTTTCGAGGGAGTATTCCCTGGATTTACACTGATGATTAATAGATGTCTGGCAGAGCTTGCATTTTTGAATGATTACTCTAGGGATATCTATTACCACGATAAATGGGTATCGCTTATCGCCCTGGGGCTTGGCGGCAGCATTGTTTACGATACTACGCCTCTTGCTAAATATAGAAGACATTCTGCTGCTGCATCATCTACTAATCTTGGTATGATGGCAAAGATTAAATGGCGTATCGGTACTGTGTTAAATGGAGATTTCTGTCCTAGAACAAGAATGATGTTAGCATGCTTCAATCAGCTTTTTTCTGATAAGGTAGATGCTTCTATTAGAGATTTCCTACAGCTGTTCACTAGCAAGAATACCTTTAAAAAGCTGCTCTATCCGAAGGCTTTAAGGCGCAGTGTCTCTGGCGAGATTCTTCTTAGAATAATTATCCTACTTGGGAAACTTTAATAAATTAGGATGTGAAATGAAAGAAAAAAACGTTAAGAAAAACTACATATACAATGTTGCATACCAGATGCTAGTTATTATCACCCCACTTCTCACAGCACCTTACATAGCAAGAGTACTTGGTGCTGATGGAATGGGTGTCTTTAGCTACGTTACCGCCATTGCAGCCTTTTTCATTATATTTGCAAATCTGGGCACCTCCACCTATGGTCAACGTGAGGTTTCCTATGTTCAAACCGATGTATATCAACGGTCTGTTGCTTTCTGGAACACTGCAATATTCAGATGTGCAAGCACTGCCATATTTTTATTTATCTATGGAGTGTTTGTTTTTTTGCTACATCCAAATTGGATGATTATCTACATCATACAGTTTATCGAAATCATCAATGTAGCCTGTGATACTAGCTGGTTCTTCCAGGGACTTGAGGAGTTTGGCAAAATCGTAGGTCGTAATGCAATCTTTAGAATAGTAAATCTTATCATGATTTTCACTCTGATTAAGGATGCAGATGATTTGGCGCTTTACACAGCCGGCACTGCCCTTATCACTATGATGGGACATGTTTCATTGTGGATTTATTTACCTAAATATCTTACTAAGGTTAATAAAAATGACCTTGCACCATTTAAGGATACTAAGGTTATTCTTGGGCTTTTCCTGCCTACTATTGCCGTGCAGATTTACCAGTATCTTGATAAGATAATGATTGGTATGTTCACTGATGGAAATACCGAAAACGGATATTATGATGCAGCTATGCGTATCACTAAGATGGTGCTTGTGCTTGTAACATCTATGAGC
>JAGBJE010000212.1 GCA_017934625.1 Pseudobutyrivibrio sp.
GATGTGGTGGTAGGCGAGAAGACAGGAACCTTTAAGATTAATCTTGGTACTGTAGGTGGTCTTACTGCAACAGCAAGTGGTGATTCTATTACCGCTAAGTGGGTAAATGATATTTATTCAGATGGTGCAGTGGTTATAGTTGAGAAGGTTACAACAGCTAGTGATGGCACAGCAGTCTACACAGAGGTTAAGAACCAGAAATTCAACTACAGCACAAACACACATACCTTTACTGGCTTGGAGAGCAACACTAACTATCGTGTTAAGGCATATGCATACGAAAATAATAATAACATAACCAGTACGCCAAGCTTTAGAGCTGTATCTACAGGCATTGGTGGCACTGAGTTTGAGATTTCTAATGCAGTTGCTGGACGATTGACCTTGACATGGCCAACAGAAGGCGAGGTTAAGATATACAGAATCTTTAGGGGAACTGAAGCAGATAAGAGCAGCTGCAGAATGATAGCAAGCTATCCTGCATCAACAGGAGCCTTCACAAATAGCTCTCTTACAAGTGGACAGACCTATTACTATTACCTGAAGGGATATATTATTAATAGTCAGGGCGTCCTAGAACAGTTTAGTGAATCAGAGCTGATATCTGAAACAGTTAAATAACAGCATAAACAGGACCAGGGGCATTTGATTATGCCTCTGGTCTTTTTGCGTACATTTTTAAAATAAAATGTTAAAAAACTGGGAAATGTTGTAATAAAAGAAGGGTTTTTGCTAAAATAAAGTTATATATGTATGGGGATATAATATGGCGGAGAAAAAAAGGTTTATCATAGGAGGGTTTGAATTTGAAACTCACTATGAGTATCGGGCAGCACAAGAGGATGTAAAGAAAATAGAGTGCATCAATGAGGAGCTTGATATCCAAGATCCCGAGGTAGCTTTGCGCCTTTATAATGATATTCGAGATGGCATCATCACATTTAACAGCCCTATTGGAGCCCAGTACACTGAGCATATTGCAGATATTGTTGCTAACAAGTCAGCAGGTCTTTTAGATGATAGAGAAATCATTGAGGAAGCAGCCACAAAAGCTAAGAGCTCCAGACGATTAGGCCTTATTTTCGTAGGTCTTGCAGTGGTGCTTATTGGCATTTATGCCACAGTAGAAGTCAAAGAGGTAATGGAGACCAGGCGTCTTGCCAAAATCCAAGAAGAGGTCAAGTCCGCTCAGGACACTAATAATTCACAAAAAAACGGTAATATAAATAATGAAAATGACGATATAGATTCTGTAGAGAACTCAGATAGCGCAAATGTGTCTAGTAACACATCGGAAGCTCATGAAATTACAGAGGATTTAATCACTAGTCCTTGGGATACAAATTATGCACCTGAGGATAGAGAGATTCTTCCGGAGCTGGCAGACTTGTATGCAGAGAATCCTGATTTAGTAGGCATTCTTGAGGTAGTAGGTACAGATATCAACTACCCGGTAGTGCAGACAATAAGCGACCCAGAGTACTATTTGAGAAGGGATTTCTATGGAAAGGAAAGTACATCAGGTACTTTATTCGTGGATTATCGTTGTGACATAGTAAATCCTACTACAAACACCATCATTTATGGACACAATATGCGTTCAGGTACCATGTTTGGTGGGTTAAAGCGTTACTTGAAACAGGATTATTATCAGTCGCATAAATCGATAATCTTTAAA
>JAGBJE010000213.1 GCA_017934625.1 Pseudobutyrivibrio sp.
ACAGTAGTAGATATGGAAGAGCAGCTTTCTTCAGTGGATATTGAATTCCTTTTTGTAGATGATGGCTCGAGGGATAACACGCTGCAGGTGTGTAGGCAGCTGCACGAAAAAGATAATAGGGTGCATTACGTTTCCTTTTCTAGGAACTTTGGCAAGGAGGCTGGTATATTTGCAGGTCTTGAAAAGGCTAAGGGTGACTATGTGGTCATCATGGATGCTGATTTGCAGGATCCACCAGCACTGCTTCCAGAGATGTTAGGCTACATTCAGTCAGGAGAGTACGAATGCGTAGCTACTAGAAGAGTAGACAGAAAGGGCGAACCACCAATTCGTTCTTGGTTTGCACGCCGTTTTTACAGGCTTATGAACAAGATTTCCAGCGCTGACATAGTAGATGGCGCCAGGGATTATCAGATGATGACTAGAAAGGTTGTTGATGCCATTGTATCTATGCGCGAATACAATCGTTTTTCCAAGGGAATCTTTGGCTGGGTAGGCTTCAAGCGTAAATGGATAGAGTTCGAAAATGTGGAAAGAGTAGCAGGAGAGACTAAATGGTCTTTTTGGAAGCTATTTATATATGCCATTGATGGTATCGTAGCATTCTCTACGGCGCCACTTGTTATGGCATCAGTGTTTGGACTTATCATGTGTATTGTGGCATTTATTTTTATCATTGTGATAATAGTTCGCACCCTTATATTTGGTGACCCTACTAATGGTTGGCCATCTATGGTGTGTATCATGCTGCTTATTGCAGGAATCCAGCTGCTTTGCATGGGAATACTTGGTCAGTATTTGTCCAAGGCTTATCTTGAGACTAAGAACAGACCAATTTATTTGGTTCAGGAAGAAGAATAGATTATCTAGGGAGATATGTAATGAACAAAATTCTTTTATTTATACCTATGTATAACTGCGAGAAGCAGATTGTAAGAGTGTTGGGACAGCTTACAGATGAAGTATGTAGCTATCTGTCAGAGGTCATCATTATCAACAATAGAAGCACAGATAATGGCGAGCAGGTGGTGCAGGATTATCTTAATGACAATCACCTTCCTGTAAAGGTTTCGCTTTTTAGAAATGATGATAACTATGGTCTTGGTGGCTCTCACAAGGTGGCCTTCAAATATGCTGTGGAAAATGATTTTGATTATGTCATCCTTTTACATGGTGATGATCAGGGAGATATTTCAAACATTCTTCCATATCTTAAGAATAAGGAATACGAAAATTACGATTGCTTCCTTGGAGCTAGATTCATGAAAGGTTCAAAGCTTCAGGGTTATTCTAAGTTTAGGACATTTGGAAATATCGTTTACAATACATTATTTTCAATTGGCTGTGGCTACAAGGTTTACGACCTGGGCTCAGGCCTAAATATGTACAAGGTAGACATTCTTAGAGATAAATTCTATCTTAAGTACAAGGACAATCTGGTATTCAATTATTGCATGGTAATGGGCCAGGCTTATTACAAGCACAAGGTTAAGTTCTTCCCAATCATTTGGCGTGAGGACGACCAGGTTTCCAATGTTAAGATGGTAAATCAGGCTATGATAGTGCTTAAGCTGCTTGGTTCTTATATTGTAAACCATAAGAAGTTCGTCACTGGTGAGCATAGAGATAAAGTGATAGAGGATTACACTGCGAAGACTATTTATACTAATCAGCAGTAAGGTGCAAAGATGAATAAAAAATCTATCCTGTACAATTTTATAAATATAATAGTGCTTTTGCTTACAGCGGCATTGTTCATTACAAACTATATCAAGACTCCTGTATTTGCCAGGCTTGATTTTACAGGCATTGTTATCATAACAGCCACAGTTATTTTAGTGCATTTTCTAAAGGCTTTCAGACTATATCTGGCCCTATATGGTTCTAATATATCTGTATCTAATTATGCAAAGGTGTACTGTAAGGTCACTCCTGTCAGCATCGTCCTTCCATTTAAGCTAGGCGAGCTATTTAGGATTTACTGCTACGGTCATCAGATTAACAATATGCTTAAGGGCGTGGTTACCGTAATACTTGACCGTTTCATGGACACAGTAGCGCTGGTTACTATGATACTGTTTGTTTGGCTTTCAGCTGGCGGCAACATGGTGCCTCTTGTATACATTCTAGTGGTATTTTTGGTGGCCATAGTTCTTATGTATTTTGCCTTTCCAGGGTTATACACCTATTGGAAGAAATACATTCTTAGAAGCAGGGCTACACCAGGTAAACTTAAGGCACTTCGCTTTTTAGATAACACTTACAAGGTATACGAAGAAATTGTCAGCGTGTCTAAGGGACGTGGTGTTATTCTTTATATCCTATCTTTGGTGGCTTGGGCTGTCGAGATAGGTAGTGTGGCACTGATTAGCAGGACGCTAGGCGACGGGCAGGTGAACGAAAAAATCTCCAGCTACCTGACTTCTGCACTTAGCAACAACCAGTCAGTAGAGCTTAGACAGTTTATTTTCATAAGCATAGGCTTGCTTATTGTTATTTATTTGATTGTAAAATTAATTGATACCTTGAAATTTGAGAGGAATTAGAATGAAGACGATTGTTATATATGACGACACTGGAAGGAAGAGCGAAGTAATCGCTGATATTATCGGTGACAAGGGCTTTGCCGACGTGGTTGTCAAAAAGCGTTGTTTAGAAGAATATTACAAGGATTCTTTGGAAAGCATTTTTTCAGATGTGGTTTGGAAAAAGGTCCATTCTGCCTTTGAGTATGCCGATTTACTAAAGCAGCTGGATGTGTTCAACATGCAGGATGTTAGGGTAATCCATTGTTTCTCAAACTACATTGTATCTGATGCTAGTAAGGCTAGGCTTTCCTTTGAAAAGCTAGCATATATTGATGAACCTTTTGGTGTGCTTGAGGGAAAGAAGGCTGTTGCAGCTATGTTCCCAAATCTGGACTCTTACACCTCTTTTTGCAAGAACATAATTGCAGGTCGCAAGCCATGGGATTTAGCCAGAGAGCTAGAGGAGCATTTTGAAATAGAAGGAATGATTGACATTGGAATCATTTCTAATTTCATTCAGTGTGTTACAGGCAATTTTGATTCCAGATATTTCAATAGCCTAAAGGGCAATGAGTACACTCTTGTAAAATCATCTTCTAACAAAAAGAAGATAAAGGCAGAGTACGATTTCTATCATCTTCTTCCAGAGGATATGAAGTACTGGTTCGTAATGCCGTTTGATTACAAGGAGACAGAGGACAGCGCAAGCTACACCATGGAGCGTCTTCACATGACAGACCTTGCCATTAAATGGGTTCATGGTTCCATGGATGCTTCAGAGTTCGAGTCCTTAATGGATAAGTATTTTTATTTCTTTAAATGCAGACATTCTAAGGAATGTTCTAAGGAGGATTATAAGAAGACTGCTGATGCCCTATATATAGAAAAGGTCAATTCAAGAATAGCAGATTTGAAAAAGCTGGATGCATACAAGCAGATTGAGACCCTTCTTGCTGTAAAGCATGACATCACAATCGATAGCCTGGTAGAGAGATATTTTGCATTAAAGGAAAAGATTGAATCCCGTGTTACATTTGAAAATCAGATGGTAATAGGCCACGGCGATCCTTGCTTTGCAAATACACTTTACAACAAATCAACACAGACCCTTAAGTTCATCGACCCAAAGGGAGCCAGTCGCGAAGAGGATTTGTGGACTAATCCTTACTATGACATTGCGAAGCTTAGCCACTCAGTATGTGGCAAATATGATTTCTTTAACAACGGTTTGTTTGACATAAGAGTATCAGAGGATTTCTCTTATGATTTAGAAATACCATTTGATAACACTGAGTACATGAAGATATTCAAAGAAAAGGTAGAGGCAAATGGATTTGATTATTTGACAGTTCGTATATACGAAGCGTCATTATTCATATCTATGCTTCCATTGCACATTGACAATCCACATAAGGTGTTTGGATTCATATTGAATGTTGATAGAATTTTGAAGGAGATAGAGGCAGATGTTTAAGGATTATTCTTTTGTTTTTGATATTGACGGCACACTTTGTCCTATTAAGAAAAAGGATGAAAGATACGAGGATTTAGTGCCATACCCGGACATGCTTGAAAAGCTTAGATACTATAAGGAAAATGGGGCGAGAATAGTTCTTTATACATCTAGAAATATGAATACCTACAATGGCAATCTTGGCCTAATCAACAAGAACACAGCTGTTGTTCTTAACGAATGGCTAGCTAAATGGGATGTGCCATATGATGAAATAGTTTACGGTAAGGTTTGGCCAGGCCACAAGGGCTTTTATGTGGATGACAGAACTGTTAGACCAGATGAATTCTTAAAATATTCACCAGAGGAATTAGAAGAGATTTGCGAGAAGAGTCGCACACATTAGGAGAAGAATGATGAGCAAAATTGATGTAGTTATTACAATGGGAGGCCT
>JAGBJE010000214.1 GCA_017934625.1 Pseudobutyrivibrio sp.
TAACACAAGAGTGGTTAAGAATCTTGTGAGAGGCCTTTCTGAGGATGGGGTAAATATCAGAATTTATGCGACGGAGGTGATTCGATAATGAAGAATTGTCCTTATTGTAAGATAGAGGTGGGTGGAAATCTTAAAAAGTGTCCACTATGCCAAAGCAAGCTTAACGGAGAGGCAGAGAGAGCTTATTTTCCACAGCAGACCACTTTGAAGATACAGTCGTTTTTCTATAAATTACAGCTTTTTATAGTGTGGTCAGTTGTTATCCTAAGCCTGGGAATGGATTTCTTATTCGGACTCAAGGTATGGCCTACGCTTGATGTTCACTGGAGCCTTATAGTGGCCATGTGGCTAATAGTGTTCGAATTTGGGATAATGAGATTATTTAAAAAGGGAATAAGCTCATCTAGAATTATGACCTTATTCGTATTTATAGTTTTGGTGATGCTTGGCATAACAGCTTATTATGTTGGATTCTTCCCATTGGTTACCGAATGGGTTGCGCCTATTGTAGTAATGGGAACCTTGATAGCAAACTTTGTCCTTGCCATGCTGGATAAAAATGGCAATGCAATGGTTTATCTATTGACTAATCTTGTTGTAGGCATTTTGCCATATATTGTTTTCTATTTTCTGGAAAGAGACTGTCCTATTGCCTGGATAGTTTGTCTTTTGATAAGTGTTATCCTCTTTGTAGGAGCAATTATTTTTAAGGGCAGAGAAGTAGTTGGCGAGATTCAAAGGAGATTGAACGTTTAATGGATAAAATGGGGAGTACTTTTAACAAGAGCAAATACATAATAGACAATTTCGACAGAGCACTTGCAGAGGGGTGGGTAGAGGTATATTTTCAACCTATTATACGTACCTCTAATGGTCGAGTGTGCGGTGAGGAGGCTTTGGTTAGATGGGAGGACCCTCATCTTGGTATGCTTAATCCTATGGAATTTGTTCCTGCTCTTGAGGCTGTTAATGCTGTTTATAAGCTTGATTTATATGTGCTGGAGATTACTCTTGCTAAGATGAATGAACAAATTAGAAGAGGATTATATGTTGTTCCTACTTCTATCAATCTTTCTCAGGTGGATTTTTATACCTGTGATGTGGTTGAAGAAATAACTAAAAGAGTGGAAAAGGCAAATATCTCCAGACGGTTGATAGCTATAGAGGTGTCAGAGGAAACTCTTTCTGCAGGAAACGACTATATTATTTCTCAGCTGGAACAGTTTAGAGATTTGGGATTTCAGGTATGGATGGACGATTATGGCAGTGGGGATGCCGCTCTTAACATATTGCAGAAGGTGCATTTCGATGCCTTGAAAATCAACATGTATTTTGTTCAACAGATTGGTAAAAGTGAGAGAGCCAGGATAATTCTTACTGAGCTTGTACGACTTGCTATGTCCCTTGGGATGGAGACTGTTATAGAGGGAGTAGAGTATGAAGAACAGGTGAAATTTCTACAGCAGATAGGCTGTACAAAGCTTCAAGGCTTCTTTTACTGTAAGCCTTTGCCAATAAGTAATATTTTTGAAAGATATGAAAGAGGCATTTCTATTGGATTTGAAAATCCAAAGGAGACTTCGTATTATTCTGCTGTAGGCAGAATAAGCCTGTATGACTTGTCCTTTGCAAGAAATAATTCAAATGAGTTATTGAATTATTTTGATGCCTTTCCTCTTGCGATAGTTGAATCAAATGGAAAAAGTATTAGGCTTGTTAGGGGTAACGAATCTTTTGCAAAGTTTATAAGCAAAAACTTTCCTGGTATTGATGTTGGTTCGGAGTACGTGTTTGATAAAGGTCGTTCGGCAGTGGGTATATACGCCATGAACTGCATACGTAAATGTGGCGAGAACGGTAAACGCCTTATAATAGATGACAGAACTGCTGACGGACGTATTGTTCAAATGCTGATTCAACGAATTGCGGTCAATCCTGTAACAAAGGTTTCTGCTGTTATTGTAGCTATACTTCAGGTTAATGAGAGCCAGAACAATGCAGACTCTTTGACCTACAACTATATTGCAAGAGCTCTATCAGAGGATTACGTTGATTTGTTCTTTGTTAACATGGATACAGAAGAATACGTGGAATACAATCCTGATGGAGTTAATAGAGATGTATCAGTCGAAATGAGAGGGCAGGACTTTTTTAGAAGGCTGGAATATGAATATAGCAAAAGAGTCTATGCTGATGACATCGAAGTAATGAAAAAATCATTTACTAAAGAAAATGTTCTTAAGGTGATTAAAGAGCAGGGGTCTTACTCAATCACCTATCGAAGAATGGTTAACGGAATTCCAACCTACGTTATCCTGAAGGCGGTTAAGGTTAGAAGTGACAGGAATCACATATTGATAGGAATCAATAATATAGATGCTCAGATTAAGGAAAGAGAATTAATAGAAAAAGTAAAAGAAGAACGAACCATGTATTCTCGTGTAATGTCTCTTGCTGGTGACTTTATCACTATTTACTCTGTTGATCCTGAGACCGAGCACTATATTTGTTTCAATTCAACAGAAGACTTTGAAAAGCTTAATATACCTGTGGAGGCAGATAACTTCTTTAAGGAATCAAGAGAAAACTCTAAAAGGATTATCCACAGAGATGATTTAAGGGAATTTTTAAACGTCTTTACAAAGGAAAATGTTTTGCTAAGTATTAAAAATCATGGCATTTTCCTGCATAAATACAGATTTGTAAAAGATGATAAGGCTATTCATGTGGCGCTTAAGGCAACACTTGTGGAGGAGCCTACCGGTACCAAGCTGATTGTTGGTATAATGAACATTGAAAATCAGTTTATGATGGAGCAGGAGTATGCTGCCAATTTGCAGGCTGCAGAAGATAAGGCCTTTAAGGACCAGCTAACGGGCGTTAAGAATAAGAGGGCGTATGTAGATGAGGAAGAACACCTGAATGTACAGATAAATGCTGGCATTGATTTTGATTTTGGTGTTGTAGTATGCGACTTAAATGGACTGAAGCAGGTCAATGATACAAAGGGACATCAGGCTGGTGATGCTTACATTAAAGAGGGATGTGAGATTATTTGTGATGCCTTTTCTCGAAGCCCGGTATTTAGAATAGGCGGTGATGAGTTCGTAGCTATTGTTCAAGGCAAGGATTACGATCGCATAGAATCTAGAATTGCTAAAATCAACAAAATCAATTCTAAGAATAAAAAGAATGACAAGGTTACAATAGCTGTTGGGTATTCTTTATTCGGCAAGAATGACAAGTTTGTGTCTGATGTATTTGAGCGAGCCGATTCAGCTATGTACAAAAATAAAAAGAAGATGAAAGAAGAAATGTTATAGCTGATATGGGATTGACAAAAGTTTAACAATGGACTAAAATTATAAACATGAGAAAAAGGGCAAGACCCTTAAAGAGGAGGATTACTATGAGCGAATTTAACAACTTAAAGCTTGAAGTTGCAGATGAGATTGCAGTTCTTACAATTTCACGTCCAGCAGCACTTAATGCACTTAATTCA
>JAGBJE010000215.1 GCA_017934625.1 Pseudobutyrivibrio sp.
CGGCTACCTCAACCTATATATCTGCAATTTTCAAGGTTCATCTGAGCCTATTTTTTATACCCAGTTTTTCATAGATCATTTGACACTATCTACATAACTCTAACCTGCTCCGCTGCTCGCGAAATTTTTGGTCCGCTGCGAGATTTCTTGATAGAAATCTGCTCGCGAAATACAAAATATTGATTTAATATGCTATCTAGTATAACAAGATGTTGTGAAAATACAATGATTAATTTGTCAAATATATTTACAATTCTGTTCTACCATCCAGTGCCCTAAGCAGTGTCACCTCATCGATATACTCCAGGTTTCCTCCTACTGGCACGCCGGATGCTATGCGGCTTACCTTGATTCCCGTAGGCTTAATCAGCTTGCTGATGTAGGCAGCTGTGGTCTCACCCTCCAGGGATGAATTAGTGGCGATGATTACTTCCTCAGCATCCACCTGCTGCAATCTTACCATCAGCTCCTTTAGCTTTATATCGCCAGGGCCAATGCCTGCCATCGGTGAGATTGCACCGTGAAGTACGTGATACACCCCGTCGAATTTGCCTGTCTTTTCATAGGCTGCCAAATCCCTGGTGTCCTCCACAACCATAATGACATTGTGGTTACGCTTAGGATTAGCACATATTGGGCACAGCTCATCATCTGTGAGAGTAAAGCACTCCTTGCAGTATCTCACATTCTTCCTTGCTGTGACTATCGCATTGGCAAGGTCATTTACCTTGTCCTCATCCATACCTAATATATGGAAAGCCAGCCTCTGGGCTGACTTATTTCCAATGCTTGGCAAATCGCTTAGCTCCGCTATTAAGTTGCTAATTTCTTTGCTGTAATATTCCATCTATTAGAATCCTAGTCCACCTGGCATCTTTGGCATAGATGCTGCTGTAATCTCATCAATCTTGTGAAGTGCCTCGTTTGTTGCTGCCATAACAAGGTCCTCAAGCATCTCAACATCATCTGGGTCTACTGCCTCTGGGTCGATGTGTACCTTTGTGATTTCCTTTGAGCCTGTAGCTGTTACCTCTACAACACCGCCACCGGCTGTACCTGTAACCTCTGTCTCCTCAAGCTTTGCCTGAGCCTCTTCCATCTGACGCTGCATACGCTGAGCCTGCTTCATCAGGTTAGCCATGTTAGCTCCACCCATTGCTCCGCCTGGAAATCCGCCTCTTCCTTTGCCCATATCTTTAATCCTCCATTTTCTATCTGGTTAATGTTACGTAGACTATTCAGGGTCTACTTCTATTTCAATTCCTCTGCTAGCGAAGAAATCACGGATATCTGTCTTGGAATCCTGTGAACTTACGCTGCCGGAATTAATCTCTACTTTAATCTTTACAGTCTTGTTTATCAGGGTTTCGATGGCCTTTGAAATCTCTTCGATGACCTCTGGTCTGTTTACGAAATCCCCTGCCATGCGCTCGCTTCCCTGTGGCTGGTCGAATATAAGCACCAATTCCCCTAGCTCGTTAACTGTAATAGTTGTGACTTCTTTCAGGTACATCTTTATGTTTGGTGGTACCTTGCCTAGCACATTACCCCAGCTGGATGCCACCTGCTTTACCTCTTCTGGCACTGCTGCTGGAAGTGGTTCCTTTTTCACTGGTGCGGCACTTGCGGCTGGCGCCTGCCCTGCTGCTGGTGCAGCCATTACCACTTGCACACCCTTTTCCACCTTTTTCTCAAGGTTTGCCATTCTATTGTTAAGAGCGGAAATATCCTGCTCCATCTCTGGCTTACACAGCTTGATAAGTGCAATCTCAATCAGAACTCTCTTACCGCTTGCATATTTAATATCATTAGAAAGTGCTGAGAGAACTTGAATATATCGCATCAAAATCTCTGTGTCAACCATCTTGGCCTCTTCTTTTAAAAGCGCCAAATTGTCAGAGGACATTTCAAGCACATCCTCCATATCATCTGAGCTTTTAAGAAGCATCAGATTTCTAAGATACCAGGTAAAATCTATTACGAACTGGTTCAGGTCACGGCCCTGGGTGATTATCTCCTCTAAGATGCCGATGCACTGGGTGATTTCCCCATTAATGATATGGCGAAGCAATCTGGAAAATACCTCGGTATCAATGGCGCCAAGCACCTTTAGCACATTATCATAAGTAAGAGTCTGGCCTATGTAAAACGCGATACACTGATCCAGCAGGCTTAGGCCATCACGCATGGAACCATCTGCCGCCTTGGCAATGTAGCGGATTGCCTTATCCTCTACCTCAACACCTTCCTTATCCATCAGCTCCTTCAATCGAGCTGCGATGGTGTCGATGGAAATACGATGGAAATCATATCTCTGGCATCGGCTGAGGATAGTGATTGGAATCTTGTGCACCTCTGTTGTAGCCAGAATAAACACAACATAAGAAGGTGGCTCCTCTAAGGTCTTAAGCAAGGCGTTGAAGGCGCCGGTACTAAGCATGTGCACCTCGTCGATGATGTAAACCTTGTATTTACCTTCTGTAGGAGGATATGCCACCTCCTCTACTATCTGTCGGATACTATCTACACCATTGTTTGAAGCAGCATCCATTTCTATTACATTCATAGAATTGCCCGCAGTGATGGATTTACACATAGCGCATTCCATACATGGGCAGCCGTCCACAGGATTCTCACAGTTAATGGTGCGGGCAAGGATCTTTGCGATAGTTGTCTTACCGGTACCTCTGGTTCCTGTGAAAAGATATGCATGTCCTATACGGTCACTCTTTATCTGATTCTTTAAAGTTGTCACGATGTGGTCCTGGCCCTTAACATCCTCGAAGGTTTGTGGCCTGAACTTTCTATATAATGCCATATAAGACATAACAATTACCTACCCTTTTATTTATTAATCACCGAAGCTAATGCCGATTCGCTTAGCCTCTTCTATCATCTGGCAATCTGGCTCTACTACCTTTAGCTTGCCTGCCACCTTTTCAAGTGGGATTCGCTTAGTCTTGCCATCTACCATTGCAATCATGTTGCCGAAATCTCCGTCCATGATAGCCTGTGCAGCTGCCGAACCCAAGCGTGTGCAAAGCACTCTATCGTATGGATCTGGGCTACCGCCTCGCTGCATGTGTCCTGGCACTGTAACACGTACCTCGATACCTGTTTCCTTCTGGATTCTATCGGCGATTTCATAGGAAACAGATGGATATTTAGAAGTCTCAAGCTTCTTCTTGTAATCCTTCTTAGAAAGCTTAGCATCTTCCTTGGAAATAGCACCCTCGGCAACCGCAAGAATAGTGAAGCCCTTGCCCTCTTCCGCACGATGATTGATAGCCTTAACTACCTTTTTGATATCGTATGGAATCTCAGGAAGCAGGATGATATCAGCACCTGATGCAACACCTGCATACAGTGTAAGCCAGCCTACCTTGTGTCCCATAACCTCTACGATGAACACGCGGCTATGTGATGATGCTGTTGTGTGGATGCAGTCGATTGTGTTACATGCAATATCAATAGCACTCTGGAAACCAAATGTTACATCAGTTCCAAAGATATCGTTATCGATTGTCTTTGGAAGATGGATGATGTTGAGCCCCTCTTCTCTAAGAAGATTAGCTGTCTTCTGTGTTCCGTTACCACCAAGAATAACTAAGCAGTTAAGATTCAGCTTGTAGTAGTTAGACTTCATAGCCTCTACTTTATCAAGGCCATTTTCATCAGGCTCACGCATGAGCTTGAATGGCTGACGGCTAGAGCCTAATATTGTACCACCACGTGTAAGAATTCCTGAGAAATCCTGGCTGGTAAGAAGCCTGTAATCCCCATAAATCAGGCCCTTATAGCCATTGAAGAAGCCGTAAACCTCCAGGTCCTTCACATTGGCTGCCAAGCCCTTAACAACACCACGCATAGCAGCGTTTAACGCCTGGCAGTCACCACCACTTGTAAGCATTCCGATTCTAAGCATAGTCCTTCTCCTTCCTGTAACCCCTTATTATTTTGTTCTTATCTTTGATTCGCCTACTGCATTTCGATAACTCGGCGAACGTAATTGTATATTCTCTCTGTAGAAGCAATTCCAAGGCGCTCCTTTGGAGTATGAATATCGTAAAGCTCTGGACCGATTGATACTGCATCAAGTCCTGGTAACTTAGATGCTAAAAGTCCGCACTCTACACCTGCGTGCATTGTCTCAACGATTGCATCCTCGCCTGTCATTTCTTTATATAAAGCTACAAGCTCATCTCTGAATGTAGATTCACGCTTGAACTCCCATGCTGGGTACTCGCCATGAGTAGATGTTTTGCAACCAAAACCCTCTGCAATCATTCTTACCTTGCGCATAAGAGCGGCCTTAGCGCTATCTACTGAGCTTCTAAGTGAGAATGAGAACTTAAGCTCGTCCTCAAGCAAGTTAAGAATACCTAAGTTTAATGAAGTCTCAACTAAGCCCTCAATATCGTGGCTCATTGCCTGAACACCGTTTGGTAAAGAAAGGATAAGCTCTACCATCTTTCTTGTATCTGCTGCATTTACACCATCTACTACTACATTGCCCTCAGATTTGATTTCGATTTTCATCTCTGGGTCTGTAACTGCATATTCATTCTTGATAGCTGCTGCCTCAGCCTCCATAGCCTTGATAGCATCAGCGCTTGTAACTACCTTTGCTGTTGTTGCACGTGGAATCGCATTATCCTTTGTACCACCTACATAATCTGCAAGGCAAACATCTGCTACATCGATACCTGCTGCAAGGATTCTGTTTACCATCTGTGTTGCATTTGCTCTACCCTTGATGATTTCTGTACCTGAGTGTCCACCTGTACAATCCTTAACTTCGATTGAAACAAGTGCGCCCTTAACTGATTCCTTCTTAAATGGGTACTCAATATCCATTCTGCATCCGCCGGCACATCCGCTAAGGAAATGTCCTTCTTCCTCTGAATCAAGGTTAAGCATCTTACGTCCCTTGAGCATTGATACATCGATGCCTGCTGCTCCTTCCATACCAACTTCCTCAGATACTGTGATGATTACCTCTAAGCGTGGGTGCTTAAGTGTATCATCCTCTAGGATTGCAAGTGCCATAGCTACTGCGATTCCGTCATCACCACCAAGTGTTGTGCCCTTAGCTGTAACGAATCCATCAACTACCTCAAGATCAAGACCTTCTGTAAGCATGTCTTTCTTGCAATCTGGCTCCTGCTCAGCAACCATATCCATGTGGCCCTGAAGGATAAGTGGTGCAGCACCTTCCATTCCCTCAGAAGCTTCCTTTATCATGATTACGTTGTAAAGGTCATCTGTATAGTATTCAAGATTATGTGCCTTTGCAAAATCTACAAGATATGCACTAATCTTTTCCTCGTGATAACTTGGGTGAGGGATGTTACAAATCTCCTCAAAATAATGAAATACTCTTTCTGGCTGTAAACCTGCTAAAACTGCCATTTTATTACTCTTCCTTTCTATCTTAACATCTATTCAGAATCTCCATTCGCAAAATCACAGTTTCACTGTTTTCCTTTTGCTCATGGAGAGTTCTCACCAAATTAATGCAACTATGAATTTTTATGCAAGCATAAAATCATAGTTACATTAACTTGGCTCTGAATAGATGCCATACTCACAACCTATATTATAGGCTTCCATATCATCCACAAGCTCCCATTTCCACTCAGCCTTCTTATTAGCTGTAGTGTCCTTGGTCTTTAGGATTTTCTTATATAGCTTAATCTCGCCTGTACCATTGCCGCCATTCCACAGATTGTTATGGCGCTTCTCACCGTTTGGTGCCTCGTAATTAATAAGAAGCATATCCTTCTTATCACAGGTAATTTTCGCTTCAAGCTTGGCAAGTGGTGTCTCCTGGGTGATTTCCCATACTACCTGCTCGCCATCTGTATTGCAATTGAAATCTGTGCTAGTAAGAGTCCAAAAACGAGAGAAGTTAAACTCGTAAGGCTGACCCTCATACCAAAAAGCGCCAAGGATAACATCATCAAAGCTGTGGCCTGTTCTTACCTTAGGACGGCCACCGCCGATATCAAATGCACTGTTATCTAGCCACTTACCTGATATTTTACTCTTAATATGTGATGAAGCAAGCCATACCCATGGGGATGTAAAGTCCTTGCCCCAGTTCTTATCTGCGTAGCCATAGCAGCTATCCGGACTAACTTCATATTCTACACCATCTAGTATAACTGAGCCACTAAATAATGTCTTCATGCCCTCTGCATGCCAGAACATTTCAAATGCCTCTATCTCACGTGATGCCCAGCCTGCGCCGTAGCCCACGTTGAAAGCTATCTGTTTTTCGATGTTAAGGTCCCAAACCATCTTACCTGACTGACACATCCACTCTGGATGAGCCTTTGCATCCGCCTCTGTTACCTCTACCTTGCCAAGTGTACGGCTTTCTGAGCAGAAGCAATCCTCTGCACTAATAAGAAATGGAACATCTTCCTTAATATTAACCTTGTTCCAGCCAAAGAAGCGGTGCATCTGCTTAGCGCCTTCGCCCCAGCAGCCTACCTTTACCATCATGTAAGATGGCTTTACGCCCGATGCTTTATTCTCTGGCAGCTGGCCAAACACTGGCTCGTCCCCACCAAGCTCAGGATTAATAGTAAAAAACTCGATAAAGAAGGCTTTCTCCTCACCTGTCTTTTTATTCTTGCCTGTGAAGCTGTGCCACCACCAGTCATACCCCTCACTGGCAAGAGCACCCTTTAGCATGAAATCATCTCTTGTTATATCCGAATGGTTAAAGCTATGCTCGATAAGCTTGTCCTTAACATCAAGCCCATCAATTTTTTCAAGTACTGTCTCCCCGATTTGACTAAGTCTCTCTTTTACCATAATTCTTTCCCCATTTTCTCATAAAAATCTAATATAAATATACCATTATTTATAGGTAAATTCTATTCTGAAAGTAATATAAAAAAGCCGCTCTATAAAAGCAGCTTTTGTAATCTTTAATATCTTTTTATCTGGTCATCCTCATCTGTTGTTGATTTATCAATCAACCTAATCTCCACTTCGTAGGAGTAATCATCGTTTACTTTTACCATGACTCTGTCGCCTACATGTTTGCCACGTATTGCAGCTCCTAGCGGTGATTCTATGGAAATTAACCCTTTAAGTGAGTTTCCGCGAATGCTTGTTACAAGCTTGTAGGTTTCCTCACAATCGTCCTCTGGAATGTAAATTGTAACTGTGTTATTGATTCCTACTTCATCATCGGCACTGCTATCATCTACTACCTCAGCAAACTTTAGCATCTTCTCTAAATAGCGGATGCGGCTATCATTCATATTCTTGGCGCGTTTTGCCTCATGGTACTCGAAGTTCTCGGACAAATCTCCCTGAGCCCTTGTCTCCTTAACTTCCTCTAGAAGCTTTGGGCGAAGCACAAGCTTACGCTCATCTATCTCTGCCTGAATCTTTTCTATATCACCCTTTGTAAGTCTCTCTCCCATTTGTGTTACCTCCGTTTCCAACTACTCTACCACAACTTGAGTTTTTCCCTTAG
>JAGBJE010000028.1 GCA_017934625.1 Pseudobutyrivibrio sp.
ATAATCGATACGCATTCCATAGCCGCCTTCATAGGCATGCTCACTGTCTAGTGTAACATCGAACTTGCCGCCATTTGTATTTCTAGCAAATTCATTTGAAAGCAGTGAATTAGAACCGCCATAGCCTTCAAAATCATCTACCTTTGTGGAAGAATTTGCATAGATGCAATCCGCATATACCGTATCTTTACTTCCATCAGAAAGTGTCAGCATAAGCTTTAAGCCAAAATTCCCTGTAAACTTATTACTTGAATCTAAAGCAATATCGCAGCTATCAATCTCTTTTCCTGAAACAATAATTGATAGCTTTTTGATATTCGCTAAATCCACATCGCTAGAATCAAGCTTAACCTTAGATAATTCTCCAGTAGATGTAATTGCCAGCTTGTCTGTTATAAAGGTTTTACCATCTACATCTGTAAGCTTAAGCGATACATCATATCCGCTTCCCTTAAACCAACCATACAAACTGTCGTAAGCCTCATAATTTCCATTAGCAAGATTCTTTGAAAATACTGCTGCACCATCAATCACTTCACACTTGAAGGCAGCCTTTAGATTGTCATCACTTCCAAAATAGTATTCACCATCTTCCATAATATTTGCTGGCGAATTTTCTGCTGCAGGTATAGATTTAGTTCCTGATGATATTTCTACTGATTTAACGTTAGCTACATCCTTGTAATTAATCCTTACCACTCTTGTTGAGCCAGGTAGATTAAAGCTGGAAAAGCTTACTAACTCACCCTGTTTATTACCATCCATAGCGGTAAATGTAATTCCATCGTAAGAATATTCTACAGTAACATCCCCTTTAGCCTTTACTCTGATAGCATTAATATCATCCTTTGTTTTATAGATAAGCGATGTTGAATCTTTGTATGCATAGTTAGGATTTGATTCGGCAAAGCTATTGTCCTGAATCATAACATTGCTCTTAAATTCCCTAAGCTCGTCTTCATTCAGATAATGCTTGCCGTCATTAGCGTAGATAAGCTTAATCTCATCTAACTTACATCTGCTTTTTCCAGGAATATAGATTCTTACATAATAGCTATCCTCTGAATCAATAGATACCTTATACTCCTTAGTTCCATTTTCATGGGTAACCTCTACAGGCTCATAGCTAATACCATTATTTGATACATATACCTTTGGCTCATTCTCTGTGGCAACCTCACTTACTGCAGTGATAGTCATCTCATTTAGAGGAATGATTGCCTTGTACTCAATATAGCCTTCTGTATCACTGTTGTTATATACAGTGCTTCCTGATTGTTTTACATTAGCAGAATGGTCATAGCTTATTGTATTTCTTACTTCCGTTGGGTTGGCATCATCGGATGATACTGATATTAAATCCAGCTCATCCACAACCACATGATTTGCATTTTTTACAGTAACAATATTGCTCCACAATCCTTTGCCTGATTCATTACAAGCACGAAGCCTATAAGAATAAGTCTTGCCATCAATGGCTGTCATATCATGGTAGCCAGCAATACAATCGTGATTCTTGTCCTCCCAGTTTCTACCTGAGTCGTATACATAATCCTTCTTATCTGCAATCACCTGCCAATTAGCAGCATCTGCATCCTTAGCTGTCACTACCCCCTCTGCGCGCTCTATCTCATACCATGCACCGCCAACAACACCACGCCATTTAATCTCACCTACAGAGCCATTCAAAAATGATTTATCATGTGCATTGTCAGAATCGGCGCTATATAAAAGAGGTGCCTCATCCTTTTCTGGTGATGGAATTGGAATTGATTTAGCTTCAGCGTAATTAGCTGCATTTCCATTTACAATCTGTGCATAAGCATAGATTGCCCTAAGGATTTCTGTTTCACCATAATAATCACCAGCTTCAAAACCTGGCCAGTGATACGAAGCCCAGTATCCATCCTCATCATGGAAGTAATATCCATAGCCATCCTTGTGAGCTCTAAGGCTCCACATCATGATTCCGTTAGTATGGTTATCTATACCAGCCTGAAATACATCTATACAAGGCTCAGCCTTAACCTTGCCACCAAACTCACCTAATATAAATGGCTTGCCTGCTTCATGAACAAGCTTTGTTTCATCACCACATCTGGTAGCATAATTTCCCTCATAATAATGAGCACCTAATATGTCAGCTGGATTATCCTTTCTTGATTTTTCAGTAGTAGACATTCTTCCGTCTAACACCAGGTGGTTCTTGTCCTTGGAATGGATAAAATCTGTAATGTCCTTATTCCAATCTGTAAGCACATCATCATATTTGCTTTGATTGCCAGGATTGCCGCCAGCTTCGTTAGCTGTTTCAAAACAGAGGATAGCTTTGTCATCCTTGTACTTTACACCTGTTACTGTATTCTTTCTTTCCAGTAGATGTTCTATCATCTGCTTAAAGTAATCCCTACACCTTTCGCTGGAATAAAACTTCCATGCCCACTCCTGAAAAGAGCTATTGCTTGGTGCCTTACCGTCTGACTCATCTGCCAGCCATACATATCCATCTATTCCACCTACCCAGTGCCAATGGTCCACAAGCGGAATGATTACTCGCACACCATACTTATTGGCTTTTGCCAATACATCATCTAATTCATTTAACGCATCCTCATTAAATGTAAGCTTACCATCCTTTACACCTGTTACATATGCTTTGCTACCATTGCTGCCGTTTGCCACAGGAATAGTATATGTTCTTGTAACATTACCTCCCATTGCAACTATGGTCTTCATAGCATTTGCATGTTCCCATTCATTATCACTTGTAGCCTGTGGGTAGTTTAAAGAGATAAATCTTAATTCCTCATTTCCATCCATAAGCTTATAGCCATCTGTTGTAATATAATTTTCAAACATGCTATCATCCTTTTTTGCAGCGTCTGCCTTCATTGGAATCATCCCCACCAAAAGAAGCGCTGCCATAATAAGACTAATTACTCTTTTTTTCATTACATTTCCCTCAACACTCTATTTCACTTTCACACCTTTTTCATCAAAGCATTCTATATATGCTATCAGCTCTGATAAAGACACCTTTGCAATGCCAATCTTTTGGTCTGCTGCGCCATATCCCATAATTAATGTGTCATCCACTACTACTGCGCCTGTTGTAAAGATACATGGACATGGGAATTTATCTGGCAGCTCCCACTTTTGTTTTGCAAAGATAAGACGTTCTGAAACACGATGGATGATTTTAGGAAAATCATTTTCCTGCTCCTTTAGAATCATGAAGGACTGTGTGTAACCATAATCAGGTAACTGTTTACCATGATAAGACACAAGCCACCTTCCATCACCTAAATCCATAGGCGGAAAGCTTGCACCGATCCGCTCCTCTTCCCAGTCAAACACGCTTGTAGCAAGAAGCTTATTAGTAGCCTTACTGGTGGCAAAATCAGTAAAATTCTCTGCAGCAGCAAGCATAATAGATGGTGTTGTTACATCACAAACTCCCTCAAACTTGCTTGGGTTATCTGGCCTATGTAACATCAGAAGTTGCTCCTTACCCTGGATTTTAAATCTCTTTGGGAAGAAGAATACATCTCTGTTATCTGTAAGAGCCCCGTCTGTCAGCGGACATACGTAAGCAAATGCATTCTCATAATTGCCTGTGATAAGTGCATTCTTGTTTAGCTCATACATTACTGTTACAGTGTCATTTCTTCTGGCACACTGACCTACTGCTGAATCATCATCAAATATCCAATCAGGGAGATTATCTCTTCTGGCATCCCTTTCCCAATATGGTCCTGGCGGAAACAACCTTGAAGCAACAGTAAGATATGTCTTGCCCTCAACCTCAAATATACGTGGATCCTCCACACAGCCGTTGGCAAAATTCATGACCTTCTCTCCTACCGTATTTACGATAAACATTTTGTCCTTATCATATTCAAGGGCAGGTGCAAGTGCTGGTCTACTAAAATCAGCCTGAAAGCTTTCCCCAAGGTCATCACTTTTGGCATATCCTAAAAATATTGGATATGGATCAGAAATTCCCTTTAGGTTCTTCTTTGGCCATGGTCCTGTAGCTCTAAAGAGCATGTGAATAGTCCTTCCATCATCGTCTAAAAACAATGCAGGATTTAGTACCATAGTGTCTGCCCAGTCACATCCTCTCTTAGGTTCAATGACTGGCTCAGACGAAAATTCAATTGTTAGTTTTTCCATGTGATTAACTTAGATTAGTATAGAAGTAAAAAGATATTATTTACGTTTTGTGCTATCTCTGAAAATTGGAGTCGCTTGTAATCGGACTAATTCAAATTGTTCATCGGGGGAGTTTATTCTTTTCACAATTTGTTCA
>JAGBJE010000216.1 GCA_017934625.1 Pseudobutyrivibrio sp.
CTCGTTGCCAGTGTTGAGGATTCAGAGAACGGCCCGCTGGAGAAGCGCAACCGCCGGCGGGAGGACCATCGCGAGAGTGCGGAGGGTGCCCTGCGGGAGCATGATAAACTTGGTAGCAGCGGATTAAATTATAGGAGGAGTCAGGAAATGAGAAGTGACAATGCAAGAGCTGGCATGCAACAGGCACCAGCACGTTCGTTATTTAATGCACTGGGCTTTACCCCAGAAGAAATGAAAAAGCCTATGGTTGGTATCGTATCTTCTTACAATGAAATCGTACCAGGCCATATGAATATTGATAAGATTGTAGATGCTGTAAAGCTAGGTGTTGCAGAGGCAGGGGGCGTGCCAGTGGTATTCCCTGCAATCGCTGTCTGTGATGGTATTGCTATGGGACATATCGGAATGAAGTATTCCCTGGTAACACGTGACCTTATTGCAGATTCTACAGAGTGTATGGCACTTGCCCATCAGTTTGATGCACTTGTAATGGTGCCAAACTGTGATAAGAATGTGCCAGGCCTTCTAATGGCTGCGGCAAGACTTGATCTTCCTACTGTTTTTGTATCAGGTGGTCCAATGCTTGCTGGTCATGTGGGTGGTCAGAAGCGCTCCCTTTCTTCTATGTTTGAGGCAGTTGGTTCATATGCCGCTGGCACAATGACAGAAGAGGATGTTGAAAATTACGTAGAGAATGTTTGCCCGACATGTGGTAGCTGCTCAGGCATGTATACAGCAAATTCAATGAACTGCCTTACAGAGGCACTTGGAATGGGACTTAGAGGAAACGGTACAATCCCAGCAGTTTATTCTGAAAGAATTCGTCTTGCAAAGCACGCTGGTTACGCTGTTATGGATATGTATAACAAGGGTATCACAGCTCGTCAGATTATGACAAAGGATGCAATCCTTAATGCTCTCACAGTAGATATGGCACTTGGATGCTCTACAAATTCGATGCTTCATTTGCCAGCTATAGCTCATGAAATCGGATTTGATTTTGATATAGAATTTGCAAATCCTATTTCAGAAAAGACTCCAAACCTTTGTCATCTTGCGCCAGCAGGTCCTACTTACATGGAAGACCTTAATGAGGCAGGCGGTGTATGGGCAGTAATGAAGGAGCTTGCAGATATAGGACTACTTAACACAGATTGCATGACAGTAACAGGTAAGACTGTTGGTGAGAATATTAAAAATGCTATTAATAGAAATCCAGAGGTTATCAGACCTGTGGACAATCCATATACAAAGACTGGTGGTCTTGCGGTGCTTAAGGGCAATCTTGCACCAGACGGCTCAGTAGTAAAACGAAGCGCAGTAGTGCCTGAGATGCTTGTGCATGAAGGACCAGCCAGAGTGTTTGATTCAGAAGAAGATGCTATCGCAGCTATCAAGGGTGGCAAGATAGTAAAGGGTGATGTGGTAGTCATCCGCTACGAAGGCCCAAAGGGTGGACCTGGTATGAGAGAAATGCTTAATCCTACATCTGCAATTGCAGGTATGGGACTTGGCTCATCAGTTGCTCTCATTACAGATGGCCGATTCTCAGGCGCCAGCCGAGGAGCTTCCATTGGACATGTTTCACCAGAGGCTGCTGTAGGCGGACCGATAGCACTTGTTGAAGAAGGCGACATCATTGCCATCGATATTCCTAATTATACCATGACACTAAAGGTAAGTGACGAAGAGCTAGCTGCCCGCAAAGCAAAATGGCAGCCACGCGAGCCTAAGGTTACAACAGGCTACCTTCGCCGCTACGCAGCCCAGGTAACCTCCGGCAACCGCGGCGCAATCCTCCGTACACCAGAGATTTAAACCGCTGGTTACGTTAACAAGCTCTACTTCAACTGTTACGCTCACAAGCATTATATTTCTACGCTCGCTAAAATGCTTCGCTCTAGAAACATAATAGCTTGTTAGCTACAGTTAAAGCAGTTCTTGTTAACTACCAGCTCATCTAATAAGCGGCTACACAACCTAGGCAAGCGCGAGCAGGGAGGCACCGTACCGAGCGAGGGAGGACCTACGCCGGCGGGAGGACCCTCGCGAAAGTACGGGGGGTGCCCTGCGGGAGCATGTAAAACTTAGCGGCCGCGTATATACGTTACGAGAAAGGTAAAGATATGTTATTAAATGGTTCAGAGATTATAATTGAATGTTTGAAGGAACAAGGGGTAGACACAGTTTTTGGTTATCCAGGTGGAGCAATTCTTAACCTGTATGATGAGCTTTACAAGCATAAGGATGAGATTCATCATGTGCTTACAAGTCATGAGCAGGGGGCGGCTCACGCAGCAGATGGTTATGCAAGGTCTACCGGCAAGGTTGGTGTGTGTCTGGCTACTAGTGGCCCAGGAGCAACTAATCTGGTAACAGGTATCGCTACTGCTCATATGGATTCGGTGCCAATTATTGCCATTACATGTAATGTTGCAGTTCCTCTTCTTGGTAAGGATTCCTTCCAGGAGATTGATATATCAGGCATTACAATGCCAATCACAAAGCATAACTTCATAGTTAAGGATATCAAGGATTTGGCAGAGACAATTAGACGTGCGTTTGTTATTGCTAAAAGCGGTCGCCCAGGCCCTGTGCTTATCGATGTGCCAAAGGATGTTACAGCTCCTAATAACAAATTTGAATATATGCCAATGAAGCCTATCCCAGTAGGTAGAGTAAAGAAGAATATCACTCCAGAGGCGCTTGATGGGGCAGTGAGTCTGATTAAGAAGGCTAAGAAGCCAGTGATTTTTGTTGGCGGTGGTGCAGTGCTTTCAGGTGCGTCTAAAGAGTTAAAGAAGTTCGTTGAGCTTGTTGATGCTCCGGTTTGCGACACTCTCATGGGTAAAGGCGCATTTAATGGAACAGATGAAAGATATACTGGAATGCTTGGTATGCATGGCTGCAAAGCCTCTAATCTTAGTGTTTCAGAGTGTGATTTGCTAATTGCAATCGGTACTAGATTTTCAGATAGAGTACTTGGTAATCCAGATAAATTTGCCAAGAATGCAAAGATACTTCAATTTGATGTAGACCCAGCAGAAATCAACAAGAATATCATGACTGATCATGCTATTATCGGAGATATTAAGGAAATTTTATCTAGATTAAATAAAATACTAGACCAGCAGAACCATGATAAGTGGTTGGCACATGTCAAGGATCTTTCAGATAGCAATCCTCTTAAGATCCCAGCAGAAGGGCTATCAGGACAGTTTGTTGTGGCAGAGACTTATCGCCAGACTAAGGGTGATGCAATAATCACTACAGAAGTAGGCCAGCATCAGATGTGGGCAGCTCAGTTCTACAATTACAAAAAGCCACATCAGCTTCTTACATCTGGTGGTCTTGGAACAATGGGCTATGGTCTTGGAGCTGCTATTGGTGCAGCCACAGGAAATCCTGGCAAGAAGGTAATCAATATTGCCGGAGATGGATGTTTTAGAATGAATATGAATGAGATGGCTACAGCTTCTAGAGAGAAGCTTCCAATCGTAGAGATTGTTATTAACAATCATGTGCTTGGAATGGTTCGTCAGTGGCAGACCATCTTTTATGAAAAACGCTATTCTGCAACAGTTTTAGATGATGGCGTAGATTATGTAAAGCTTGCAGAAGCCATGGGGGCAACAGGTATCAGAGTTACTACTCAAGAAGAATTCAAATCGGCACTTAAGGAGGCTCTAGTCTCCGAGAAGCCTGTGCTTATTGACTGTATCATCGATTCTGACGATAAGGTATGGCCAATGGTAGCACCAGGAGCACCTATTAATGAGTTCTTTAAAGAAGATTAATTCTAGATAAGGAGAAAGCGTAATGAGTAGAGTTTACAATTTTAGTGCAGGACCAGCAGTTTTACCAGAAGAGGTATTAAAGGAAGCAGCAGATGAGATGCTTGATTATAAGGGCTGTGGAATGTCGGTTATGGAAATGAGCCATAGAAGCAAGGTCTTCGATGAAATCATCAAGGATGCAGAGGCTGATATCCGTAAGCTTATGAATATCCCTGATAATTATAAGGTTCTCTTCCTTCAGGGTGGAGCAAGTCAGCAGTTTGCAGCAATCCCTATGAATCTTATGAAGAATAAGAAGGCTGGTTATATCATCACAGGACAGTGGGCAAAGAAGGCATTTCAGGAAGCAAAGATGTATGGTGAGGCAGTAGAGCTTGCTTCATCAGCAGACGAAACCTTTAGCTATATTCCAGATTGCTCAGACCTTCCTATCACTGATGATATGGATTATGTTTATATCTGTGAGAACAACACAATCTACGGTACAAAATTCAAGACTCTTCCTAATACAAAGGGTAAGGATTTGGTAGCAGATGTTAGCTCATGCTTTTTGTCAGAACCTGTAGATGTTACAAAATATGGTATCATTTATGGTGGCGTTCAGAAGAACGTGGGCCCAGCTGGTATGGTTATTGTAATTATTCGTGAAGATTTAATCAGAGATGATGTTCTTCCAGGAACACCAACAATGCTTAAGTACAAGACACAGGCTGATAATGATAGCTTGTACAACACACCTCCATGCTACGATATTTATATCTGCGGCAAGGTATTCAAGTGGCTTCTTAAGAATGGTGGCCTTAGTGCCATGAAGGAGCTTAATGAAAAGAAGGCTAAGATTCTATACGACTATCTTGATTCTTCAAAGCTTTTCAAGGGAACTGTTAGAAAGGAAGACCGTTCACTTATGAATGTACCTTTCGTTACAGGAAACGAAGAGCTTGATGCTAAGTTTGTAAAGGAAGCAACAGCTGCAGGCTTTGTAAACCTTAAGGGACACAGAACTGTAGGTGGTATGCGTGCTTCTATCTACAACGCAATGCCAATTGAAGGTGTAGAAAAGTTGGTTGAGTTTATGCGTAAGTTCGAGGAGGAGAATGCCTAATGTTTACATATAATTGTTTGAATCCTATTTCAGATAAGGGACTGGTTAATTTTTCAACAGATTACAAAAAGGTAGAAAATATTGGCGATGCTGATGCGTGCCTTGTTCGATCAGCTGCCATGCATGATATGGAGCTTGGCAAAAAGCTTGCTTGTATTGCAAGAGCAGGTGCAGGCGTTAACAATATTCCTCTTGATAAATGTGCTGAGGAAGGTATCGTAGTATTCAACACCCCTGGTGCAAATGCAAACGGTGTCAAGGAGCTAGTATTTGCTGGAATGCTTTTGGCATCACGTGACATCATAGGTGGTATCGACTGGGTAAAAGAAAACAAGGCTGACGAGAATATCGGTAAGACTGCTGAGAAGGCAAAGAAGGCTTTTGCTGGTACAGAGCTTGCAGGCAAGAAGCTTGGCGTTATTGGCCTCGGAGCAATCGGTGTGAAGGTTGCTAATGATGCAACACACCTTGGCATGGAGGTACTTGGATATGATCCTTACATCTCTGTAAATGCAGCATGGAATCTTTCACGCAATGTTAAGCATGTTACTAATGTAGAGGAAATCTACAAGGAATGTGATTTTATTACAGTGCATGTTCCACTTCTTGATTCTACAAAGGGTATGATTAGCAAGGAAGCTGTCCAGCTTATGAAAAAGGGTGTAGTAATCCTTAACTTTGCTAGAGACTTACTTGTTGATGAGGCTGCAGTTGTAAACGGTATCGAATCAGGCAAGATTCGTCACTATGTAACAGATTTTGCCAACCCTACTGTAGCAGGTGTTAAGGGCGTTATCTGTACACCTCACCTTGGCGCTTCTACAGAAGAGGCTGAGGATAACTGTGCAGTAATGGCTGTTAAGGAAATCATGGATTACATGGAAAATGGCAACATCACCCATTCAGTAAACTATCCTGATTGTGATATGGGGATATGCTCGGCAGAAAGCCGTGTAGCTATTCTTCACAAGAACAAGGCCGGTCTTATCGCATCATTTACAGGAATCCTTAGTAAGGAGAATGTAAACGTAGATGATATGACTAACAAGAGCCGTGGAGATTTTGCGTACACACTGCTTGATTTAGGAACAAAGCTAACTGACGAAATTATCGCAGAAATTGAAAAGGTTGATGGGGTAATTAAGGTTAGAGTAGTGAAATAATTGACTTAAGAAGGCGGCTGCGATAGCCGTCTTTTTTCATGCCATAAAGTGTGGTATAATAACACGGATTGTAAAAATTTGGAGGATTTCATGGATACAGTAGAAACAGTATCAGCCGATGAGCTAGTTCAAGATATTCAAACAGGCGTATTTCAACAACAGCTGGAAAGCTTGATTCCTAAATTCTGGAGTTTCTTTTGGAGTGCTATTCTGGCAC
>JAGBJE010000217.1 GCA_017934625.1 Pseudobutyrivibrio sp.
ACACCTCCTTAACCTCATAGCCCATCTTCTCAAAGCTATACTTTATATCCTTGTAGTTGTACGCCTTCCAGCGATACATTAAAATTTTTTTCATATTCGTACCCCGCTGGTATAACAGCCTCGTAGGTGCCCTGCGGGAGCACGAAGTTCTTCGAGGCCGTCGTAAAATTTACACATGCAACGTGTCTACTCCAAAGGCTCCTTGCAGCACGTCCACCAGTTGGCGGTAGGTGGCGATAGCTTCTTCGGTGTGGCCTGCGGCATCTAAGTCGGCGATTTGGCGAAGAAGCGCCTCCTCCAGGTTGTACATTTCTAAGAATTTTTCTGGGTTCTGTTGCTTGGCAGTCAATACCTTGACTCGCTCTCCATAAAGGCGGGAAAGCTCGCTGATGACCCCTGTCATGGCTGGCCTGATTCCAAATAGATTCTTTAGGATAGTAAGGCTTTCCTTTACGTCATCATCGGCATTCTCTAAAAATTGCAAAATACCCTGTCCAAGCATTGCTGTGCGGTCCATAGGTGGCTTTTCATCCGCTTTATCTATCAGAAATGAATCATGAATTTTTTGCCATTCCATAGTAGCTTTAGCATAGTTTTCAAGCTCTGCCGTAAGTTGCCTGTAACTATCCCACTCCCCTATTTCAAGAAATTGCTTTTCAAGGATTCTGATGCCTATAAAAAGCTTTATCTCCTTTTCTCCAACTGTGCCTTTAAAGGCTTTTAGAATGTTTTCCAGTTCTTCCACACTAAGTTTTTCATTTACTTGTTCTATGTGATATTCAATTACGTCTCTGAAGCCAGCTGATGTAAAGAACTTGTTCAACACATCCTTTAATTCTTTTTTGTATCCAACCTCCGAAGCCTTTTTAAGAAGCGTCACCACAAAGCCTCTGTTAATTCTCACAATCTGAGAGTTCCAATTTATCCTTCTATAATAATGAGTTAATGGACCGTAATCATCTTCCTCTAAGCCAAGGGTCATAAGAAAGCAATATATCATATTTACTTTCGATTCCTCAAAGGCTTCGTTTGTAAATAAACCTCCCTGGATAAACATCTGAGCTCGGTCATCACTATATTTTTCATAGTTTTTCAGATAGTAGTCGCAGGCTTTCCGGCAATTATTGCTATCATTTTTTCTAAAGTAAGCTGTGGCCCCATAAAATGCCAGACATGTCAGAGGTATTTCCATTATGTCAGGGTTCTTGGCTTCTTTTTCATACAAAGCTATAATCTCATCATTTCTATCCAGCTGATGATATGCTAGGGCCATACCACATATAAAGCTTCCTCTGTAGCGCAAGCTTTCGTTATCATCCTTATCTACTATTTGATCATACGCCTTTTGACATACCTGTATTGTTTCTTCAAATCGTTTGATTGATTTCCATTCCTGAGCCAGCTGATAAGGCCAGCGCATATTGTCTGGTTCTTCTGCCATCATCTCTTCAATAAGAGGAATGTTTCGCATGGAATGTTTGATATTTTCTTCGTCAGATACGTGTACATATCCAAAGTGCCCTGCCCTGGCATCCATAAACATTGCATTGCCATAGGCCGGCTCAATATATTCATGAATCTTGCCTTTGAATGTGGTCTCAGGGGTCACCGAACACATTCTGCAAACCTCAATATCCTGGTATTCTCTGCCGTCAAAATCCAGATAATTCCTTTGGAAATAGCCTCCGATATTGTAGCTGGTACAATCCGGCTCCTTGAAAAATTCGATAATATATTTGCAATCCAAAAACCATTCATCATCATCTATGTACAAAAACATCTTGCCGTTGGCCTGATCCAGCTGAAAGTTTCTTGCCTTGCCAAAATCATTGCACCAGGTGAATTCAAAAACCTCATCTGCGTACTTTTCGATGATTGCCCTTGTTTCTTTAGAACATCCAGTATCCACCACCTGAATCTCTGAGTCGATTGCCTCCCTTATAGGCATTAGTGATTTCAGGCAGCGCTCTGTTGTATCAGGTCTACCGCAACACAGAAGTGAAATTGTTAGTAGCTTTGTTTTTGGCTTGTTATTCATGCTCTTCCCCCATATCCCCATAATCTGAAGAAGGCTCGTCATCTGACGAGCCTTGCATTTTTAATATTAATATGTTCCAACAACTAGTGGTCTGTACATCTCTTCTCCTTCTGTGAGCCCTTCCACCTTGCCCAGGCAGCTATCAATCAATCGATTAATTTCTCCTGCTACGATGGCCTTCTCACCAGGTGCATCAACGAGTCCTCTAAAGTCGTAAACATCAATACTTTTTATTTCTATTATTCTATTTTCAATCTCACTTAAGATATCACTTAAGGTCATTTCGATTGAAACCTTATGATCCATTACTAAGTCTGTATCTTTTAAGTTCTCACTTATATCGTAAATCATGTTGCAATAATTTTCAAATTTTTCTACGATATCTGAATAATCCATTCCCATGGATTCTAAGTATTCTCCTAATACTAAGGCTTTCTGCTGACATCCGATTAGGACTTGAAGATCAGCTGCATCATCACCCGTTCCTCCCTGAGCGAATCTGTGGTTGGCTGTGTAGAGCTCTAAAACCATTGTTAACATCTTGTTTCTTGTAAAATATGCCATAAGCCTTACCTCATTTCTATTATATGAATCCCCCTCATCCGTCCCTTCGGGACACCTTCTCCCCTTTAGGGGCGAAGGCTATGAGTAAGGAAATTATTTTCGCTTCTCAAATATTTAGTTGTCTTTTAAAATCATCCCCACCTCTTTGACGAGGTGGGGAGATTAATTTATGGTATCAATCTTAGGTTACTGGAGTAAGTTCATAACACCCTGTGTAGCCTGGTTTGCCTGAGCAAGCATTGACTGACCTGCCTGCTGAAGGATGTTATTCTTAGAGTACTCAACCATCTGGTCTGCCATATCTGTATCACGGATACGAGACTCAGCTGCTTCTGTGTTCTCAACTACGTTGTCGAGGTTCTTAATAGAGTGCTCTAATCTGTTCTGGATAGCACCAAGTTCTGCACGCTGTGCTGAAACTCTCTGGATTGCATCTGCGATAGCGTCGATTGCGTATGTAGCTGCCTTACCAGTTGCATCGGATACGTTGATTCCGTTGATTCCGATTGACTTAGAGTTCATAGCTTCGATTGCTACGTTAATCTTATTTGACATTGCTGCGTCAGCACCAACATGAAGGTTAAGTGTAAGTGCATTCTGTACGTTTACATGGCCTTTGTCGATTGAGAAGCTGATTGTAGTTGTCTTCTGTGTTTCACCACCAACTGTCTGCTCAATCTCTGTTGTCTTCCAAGCGTAATTTCCAGCCTTAACTCCTGGCTTAGAAGCATCTGTCTCTTTAAATTTATCAACATCTGCTGCGCCGTCTGTTGCACCTACAGAAGATGCTGCCTTAAGTTCGATTGCAACCATGTTGTATGCTGCTGTTGCTGTAATAAGTGTTGCATTAGACTTATCAATACCAGTTGTGTGATCAAGCTTAGCAAATCTTGTTACTTCGTTACCATTGTATTTAAGAGTTGAACCTTCAACGATAAGATTATGAAGGTAACCATTTGTAACCTTGGCGTTTGCAACATCACTTGCATTACCTGAGATGATTGTGTATGTCTTTCCATCGATAGAAATTGTATCACCAGCTGTAAGATTCCAGCCATCTTCTACTGTATTGGCCTTTGACTTATCATACATTCCAGCAGAGAACTTAAGAGCTTTTGCTACTTCTTCGTTTGTCTGAGCACCAATTGTATACTGAGTTCCACCGATACGATATCTCTCACCTGCTTCGAGAGATTCCATTGTAAATGTAGCCTTTGTTGTATTCTGGATAAGTGTTCCATCAAGACCAGCATCATGAGCTG
>JAGBJE010000218.1 GCA_017934625.1 Pseudobutyrivibrio sp.
AATCTAGATACAGATTATTATGAAGCATCTGTAGATACTATCAAATACAATGATAAATACTACGGAGTTCCGTTTAACAGCAACAATGTTTGTTTGATATATCGAAGTGATTTGTTACAGGAGGCAGGGGTTACTCCGCCTAAAACCTGGGATGAGCTTAGTGAAACAGCAAAGCTATTATCAAAAGATGGTAACTATGGATTTTTGATGAGTGCCATGGATTCTGAGCAAGGCTCATTTCAATTGCTTTCCTGGGTTATGGCAGCATCAGAATCGGACAGTCAGATTACAGAGGCTTCAATCAGTGAAGCCTATGGATATTTGGCTGGCTTGATAAAAGATGGCTGTATGCCGGCGGATTGTCTTAACTACAGCCAAACAGATATTGCCCGAAGATTTATAGAAGGGGATATAGCTATGATGGAAAACGGACCATGGGTTTTTCCTATGCTAGATGAAGCAGGAATTAGCTACGGCCTTTCACCTATGCCTATGAATAAAAGAAATGCAGTAATACTAGGCGGAGAAAACTTAGGAATAATCAAAGGTAAAAATGTAGAAGGTTCCATTGAGTTTATAAAATATTGCATGGAAAAGGGCGGAACGGAAAGATTCTGCAGCGATGCAAATCTACTTCCATCCAGAATAAAATCTGCAGATAAGATAATAGTGGATAATCCTAAGCTGGAAATTATTAGTCAGCAAATGACTTATGCAATTCCTCGTACAGGAATAGAGGGATATTCCAGAATATCCAAGCAATTACCTAAGAGCTTTGCAGATGTAGTGACAGGAGAATTAACACCAGATGAAGCGGCAGGTAAAACCTTGGACTAAAATTAGGATGAATTTTTTCCACCTTTTTTAATATATTAGAATTTTTTAAAAACCAAACCTCTCTTAGAATACTTATATAAACAAGGAGATACAAAGTATCTCAGGGGTAAGTATCCGAAGGGAGGTTTTTTATGAGATTAAAGAAAGCCGTATCAATGGCACTAGCAGCTGCTATGACAGCATCACTTATGGTGGGCTGCGGAAGCGCAGGAAATGAAGCAACACCAGATGCTTCTAATTCAGGGGAAGGAACACAGACAGCTCAGACAGGGGACAAGCAAGAGGTAGTAATTTGGGATTACTTTGAGACAGATGCTCAGAAGAAGATGATGGAGTCTCTTATCGATGGATTCAATTCATCACAGGATGAGTTCGTAGCAAGTCACACCTATGTACCATTTGCAGATTATGAGAAGCAGTTAACACTTGGTATTGCATCCGGTGAGCTTCCAGACGTAGTTATTCTTGATGGATGCGATATGTCATCATTTATAGCAATGGATTTGTTTGGTGACATTTCAGATGCCAACATAGATTGGTCAGAATATCTTGAAGGACCAATGAATTCTACAATGATGGATGGTAAGCATTATGGTCTTCCATTTGCAACAAACTGTACAGCTCTTTTCTACAACAAGGACATTCTTGATGATGCAGGAGTTCCTTATCCAGATGAAAACACCACATGGGATGAATTCCATGAGATGGCTAAGAAGCTTACAGACTATGGTGTTACAGGATTTGGTAATGCTGCAATCGGAACAGATGAAGGAACATTCCAGTGCTTACAGTGGTTATACACAGCTGGTGGTTCTTACACAGATATCGAAGGTGGCAAGG
>JAGBJE010000029.1 GCA_017934625.1 Pseudobutyrivibrio sp.
GAGCCGTGAGACTGAAGAGCAAATCGAGGGTCAGATGACTATCGAGGATGTTTTGGCTGAGTGGGAAAAGACTAAGCGTGCAGCAGAAGCCGCTATGGAAGATGCAAAGTCTAAAGAATTAGAAAATGCCAGGGCTAGAGCCTTACGTGAGGCAAATAATGTACTTAATCGCTTAGAAGGTGCAATGTCTAAGCTAAATGCAGGTATCAGCTCACAAGAGCTTTTAAAGGAAGAATATCTATCAGCTAATAAAGATGATGAGGTAGCAAAGACACAAGAAGTAGTTGAAGAGCCAAAAACAGAGGAAGAAGTAACAGAGGAGCCAATAGAGCCAGTAGAGCATACCGGTTTTGCAATTCCAAAGCTATCTACCGACGGTTTGCAAGAAGGCTTAGTTGATATACCTATCATTTCAGCAGAAGAAGCAGCGGTTTCTGCGGCAGGAACCGTAGCTGCAGCAGCCATAAAGAGAGCAGCTGAAGAAGTTAAAGAGGATACTTCAAGCTGGCAGCCTCCTTCATTAGACGATAATAAGTCGGCTGAAGAATTAGACGAGGCTGAAGATGTTGATTTCAAAGAAGCATCTCAGATGATTGCGGATGTTAACACTTTACTTCAAAAGGAAATTGATAGATTAACTGTTGAAGAAGTGTCACCTGTTCAGGAAGATTATATAGAGGAGCCTGTAATCGAATCTATATCTGTAGATGAAGGTAATGATTATAGAGAGTTAATGGAAACTCCTACAGAAGAGCAATATATTCAGGAAGCAGATGAAACTGCAGTATATGAATATGAGGATGATTTTGAGCTTCCACCTATTGAGATACCACAGGATATTCTCGATGAAGTGAGGGCAGAATCTAGCACTGTAAAGGAAGAGGAGCCTGTTGCTCCACCAGTTGTAGAGCCAATTGTAGAATCGATACCACAGGAGTCTGAGGCTCATGAAGCATATCAGGAGGAAATGGCAGCTCCTGTTGAACCAGCAAATGAAGCGGTTATAGAAGAAGTCGAGCAGTATGCTTCTTCAGATAAATCAGTGATAGATTTGGATGAAGAGGATTTAGCGGTATTTTCATATTTCCTCCCAATAGGTGGTATGAAAAACAGCATAACTAAGGTTATTGAGGGTGCAGCAGAGAGATTAGCTAATCCTAAAGAAAATGGCGGTAGTATCATAATCGTTGGAGAACCTGGTTCTGGTAAAACACAGATGGCTACCAGCATTATCAAAGTATTACAAAAGAAGACAGGTTATCCAAAGGGCGGAATCGGTAAGATTTCTGGAGAAAAGCTTAATGAAAAGGATATTCAGAGGCTTTACGCAAAGATTCAGGGTGGTTGTTTAATTATAGAATCTGCAGGTGGAATCTCTAAAGAAACAGCAGTAACACTATCATTGCTTATGGAAACAGATGATACTGGTACAATCATAATCATTGAGGATAATAAAAAGGGAATCGATAAGGCATTAATGAAGGATGGTTCATTTGCAAGACGATTTACTGAAAAGGTAGTTATACCTGTATTCTCAATAGATGAATTAGTATCATTTGCAAAGACTTATGCATTAGAGGCAGGTTGCACAATAGATGATATGGGTATACTTGCTTTATATAATCGAATCAACTTAATTGGACGTTACGACCATGTAACCACAATCAAAGAGGTTGCCGAGATTATGGACGATGCAATTGAGAAGTCAACAAAGGGCGGATTCTTCAATAAACCTAAGTATGATAAGAATGGTAACATCATTCTTAAAGAGAAGGATTTTGACAAATAAATAAAAAGGGGATAGTAGTATATGAGCAATTTTACAGATTTAGATGCATATTTATTTGGACAAGGAACACACTATGATATCTACAAGAAGCTTGGAGCACACAGAGGAAAGCAAGGAAAAGAGACTGGAATATTTTTTGATGTGTGGGCACCACATGCAGCTAGTGTAGCAGTTATAGGTGAGTTTAACGATTGGGATGAGAACCGTAATTTCATGCATAGAGTGGAGCCTGCGGAGCATGGTATCTTTGAAACATTTATACCAGAAGCCCAAGAAGGCCAGCTTTACAAGTATTTAATTTATACAGAGGATGGAAATAAATTATATAAGGCAGACCCATATGCAACATATGCTGAGGTTAGGCCTGGTACGGCATCCCGTATCTATGATAATACCAAGTTCAAATGGACTGATCAAACCTGGATGAAGCAAAGAAAGGCAGCAAAGAATTTTTGGGAGCAGCCACTTGCAATCTACGAGGTACATCCTGGTTCATGGAAGCGTCATCCTAGGCCAGAAAATGATGGCTTTTATAGTTATAAGGAATTTGCTCATAGCTTAACAGAATATGTGCTTGATATGGGTTACACTCATGTTGAGCTCATGGGTATTTCAGAGTATCCATTTGATGGTTCTTGGGGATATCAGGTTACAGGGTACTATGCACCAACCTCAAGATATGGCACTCCTGACGATTTCATGTATCTTGTAAATTATTTGCATAAAAATGGAATCGGTGTAATTCTTGACTGGGTACCAGCTCATTTTCCTAAGGACGCCCATGGTCTTGCTGATTTTGATGGAAGACCTCTATATGAATACGCTGATCCTCGCAAGGGAGAGCATCCTGATTGGGGAACAAAGATATTTAACTACGGAAAGCCTGAGGTTAAGAATTTTTTAATTGGTAGTGCTTTACAGTGGGTTGAGCAATATCATATTGATGGTCTCAGAGTAGATGCTGTTGCCTCTATGTTATATTTAGATTATGGTAAAAAGCCAGGACAGTGGATACCTAATGAGCATGGTGGAAACGAAAATCTTGAAGCAATAGAGTTTTTCAAGCACATCAATACATTGATCAGAGGTCGTAATCCAGGCGCTATAATGATTGCTGAAGAATCAACAGCATGGCCAAAGATAACTGGAGATGTTGAGGATGGTGGGCTTAACTTCTCTTATAAGTGGAATATGGGATGGATGCATGATTTCATTGATTACATGAAGTTAGATCCATATTTCAGAAAAGATAATCATAATAGAATGACATTTGCTATGAGCTATAATGAGGCTGAGCGTTATATATTGGTTCTTAGCCATGATGAGGTTGTACACCTTAAGGGTTCAATGCTTGCAAAGATGCCAGGTTTAGAGGTTGATAAATACAAAAATCTTATGGCAGGTTATGCGTTTATGATGGGACACCCAGGCAAGAAGCTGTTGTTTATGGGTCAGGATTTCGCTCAAGGCACAGAATGGAGCGAGGCAAGAGAGCTAGATTGGTATGTACTAGATAATCCAAATCATAGGCATGTATCAAGAATGTTTAAGGAGCTGTTAACAATCTATAGAAACTATCCAGCAATGTACGAACAGGATGTTTCATGGGCGGGCTTTGAGTGGATTAATGCCAACGATAATTATAGAAGCATTTTCAGTTTTGTTAGAAAATCAAAGAATGGAAAGAACAATCTATTATTCGTAATCAACATGACACCAATGAGATATGATGATTATAAAGTAGGTGTTCCAGAAAATAGAAAATGTAAGCTACTTTTAGACAGCGAGAAAAAAGATTTTGGTGGTGAAGGTGGTACAATTAAGGACAGTTACGTGCCAATGCATGAGGAATGTGATGGAAGAGAATATTCAATTGCTTTCCCAGTTGCGCCATACCAAGTAGCAGTATTTGTATATTAAAGGATTTGTGGGCTGTGCATACAGCCCATTATTTTTTAGATAGGTTAGCGATATGGAAGAATTTAAAATAATTAAACTACCTGAAAAAAAAGAAGATGAAGATGTTAAAGAGGATGTAAAAAACATACCCATGGAAGAAGGGGATTATAGCCCTCCAAAGAAAAGATATATCTTCCTGTTAATACTTCTGCTTGTGGTGGTAATATCGATTATAGTTATTAGAATAGTATCGACATATGATGATTTTGAAGTAGAGAAAACATGGGAAAGACAAGATTCTGCCGAGAGTCATTATATGAGCTATAATAGCAACCTTTTAAAATACAGTGCAGATGGAATTTTTTACACAAAATTTGATGGAACATTAATATGGAATTACACGTATGATATGACAAATCCATCAATTGATGTTTGTGGAGATTATATTGTTGTATTTGACAAAAAGGGTACAGAGGTTGATATATTTTCATCAAAGGGCTTTATTAAATCCATATCAACAACTACACCAATAGTAGAAGCAAAGGTGGCTGCCCAGGGTGCTGTAGCAATCCTATTACAGGAAAATTCAATTAGCTATATTCAAATGTACGATAAGAAGGGGGCGCTTTTAGTTGCTGGAGAGATACATCCTGAGAATAAAGGATTTCCAGTTTCAATGGCTTTGTCTTCAGATGCCACCAGATTGTTATTATCTATAATAAATGTTAATGAAGGAGAATTATCATCTGAACTAGTTTTCTACGATTTTACAAGCGCAGGAAAGAAAGAACAGGATAATATAGCATCTACTCAACAATACATAGGTACACTCATACCTAAGGTAGATTTTGTAAAAAACAATAAGGCAATAGCCTTTGCAGATTCAAAAATTATAGTTTTCAATAATAACTTTAAGGCAACTGTAGCAAAGGATATTTCAGTTGGCGTAGAAATGAAAAGTATCTTTTATAATGATACACATTTTGGATATATATGCGAAAAAGTTCTTGAATCAGGGGAAGTGGTTAATGAATTAAATGTATACAATTTGTATGGCTTTAAATGTGTATCAAAAGAAGTAAGTAATAGCTATGAATATGTATCACTACTTGAAAATAATGAGATTTTATTAAAAAATGAAAATGAAATAGCTCTTTATAATCTTCAAGGAATAGAAAAATTCAATTATAAATTTGATGAGACTGTGTATGATGTAATATCAACAACAGCATCAAAGCGCTATTATATTATTCAAAAGGACAAAACGGAAGAGATATATTTAAAGTAGGAGGCCTATGGAACTTAATTATTTGTTAATTGCTTTTGCAATAATATTGCTTATCTGTGTTATTAGAGGAGCTACAAGAGGAATGCTAAGGATAGTATTTGGATTAGTTGCTTGGATATTTTTAATCTGTTTTGTTAATTTTGGGTCAAATATATTTTGTAGTTATTTAGGTGCTAATACAACTATTCCATATATTATTGAGGATAACCTTAATGTTCATTTACATGATAGATATAATGCCTCAGAGGAGAAGGAAGTAGGCTCTGGCGAGGATGCGGTGCTTGGAATAATACCTGGATCAATCAAAGAAAAGGTGGAGGAATCAGTACAGAACTCTATAGACAGCACTATAAGTGTAATATCAAAGGAATTATCAGATGCCGCGATTAAGGGGATTTCTACCATTGTATGTGTAGTAGTAGGGATACTAATAATATTTATTTTAGATAAGCTAATCAAAGCACTAGGATTTGTTCCAGGGGTAAAAGACGTTAATCGATTCTTAGGAATAGTGGCGGGCTTTTTTGAGGGTATGCTATTAATTTGGCTATTAATGTTCTTTGCTAATTGTTTTCCGGCATCAACATTTGGAAGATTTATCATAGAAAATGCCGAAAATGACCAGATATTGTATTTTATTTATCAAAACAACATAATTGAAAGAATTATCGGAATATAAAGACATTAATTATTTTGAAAAAAGCTGTTGACTTTGTGGGGATCAGATGATAATATACTATTCGTTCCGCGAAAGCAGAATGCACAAGAAATTCAAGTTTTTCTTGTGAAAAAGATTTAAAATAAATCACAAAAGTGCTTGACAAAGCAAGCTGCTCATGATAATATAAACGAGTTGCTGCTGAGAGGCACAACAAAATGAAGATTGATAACTGAACAGTGAAACAAACCTTGAATTAATACAAGTTTTAAAACATGTATCCTTGAAATTCATTTAAGTTTCTTAATGAAACGAAACCTTTATTAGTAAACAAGTCAGTTTTATACTGATTCGGAATTAA
>JAGBJE010000219.1 GCA_017934625.1 Pseudobutyrivibrio sp.
AAGGTAGAGACTAAAATCAAGACAGGCGAGGGCGGACGTACCTTTGGTTCTGTATCTACTAAGGAAATCGCAGAGGCCGCAAAGAAGCAGTATGGCAAGGACATCGATAAGAAGAAAATTGTTCTTGATGATCCAATCAGAGCACTTGGTACATACGAGGTAAAGGTTAAGCTTCATCCTAAGGTAACTGCAACACTTCGAGTGCACGTAGGAGAGCAATAGTCATCAAGACTATTGCTCTCCGTAAATGGCATTAATCTTAAATATTATTTAAGATTAATGTCTGACCAAAGGGAAGATTTAACTGCTGTTTTCATTGACAGCAGTTAAACCAAAGAGGAGATATAATGGAAGACGTAATTAAAAGACAAATGCCTAATTCCTTAGAGGCCGAGCAGTCTGTTATTGGTTCCATGATAGTTGATAGGGAAGTTATTGTAGAATGTTCCGAAATCCTTACTAAGGATGATTTCTATCATCAGCAGTACGGAATGCTCTTTGAGGCAATCGTTGAGCTATATAATGCAGGGGAGCCTGTTGATGAGGTAACACTGCAGAATAAGCTAAAGGAAAAGGGGGTGCCACCGGAATTTGCTTCCCTGGAATTTATTCAGGAGCTGGTTTTAGGTGTACCTACGACAGTTAATGCTAAAAGCTATGCCAATATCGTAAAGGATAAGGCAGTGCTTAGAAATATCATTAAAGTTAATCAGAATATCGAGAACATGTGCTTTGAAGGGGCAGATGAGGTTGATACCATTCTGAACCAGACTGAGCATGATATATTTGCATTGGTTCAGAACCGTGGTAACACAGATTATGTGCCAATCAAGCAGGTAGTTATGAATGCCATTGCAAAGATTGAGCAGGCATCAAAGCAGCGAGGTGTAGTTACAGGTATTCCTACAGGCTTCATCGATTTGGATAGACAGACAGCAGGCTTGCAGCCTTCCGACCTTATCCTCATTGCGGCCCGTCCTTCAATGGGTAAGACTGCCTTCGTTCTTAACTTAGCTCAGCACATTACCATACATGAGCATTTGTGCGCAGCAATATTCTCGCTGGAAATGTCAAAGGAGCAGCTGGTTAACCGTCTATTCGCCTTGGAATCCAGGGTAGATGCCCAGAAGCTCCGTACCGGTAATCTGCAGGAAGCAGATTGGGAAAACCTTATCGAGGGTGCCGGTAAAATCGGTAATTCAAAGCTTATCATCGATGATACACCAGGTATTTCCATCGGTGAGCTTCGTAGTAAATGTAGAAAATTCAAAATGGAATTTGGTCTTTCCATTATCATTATCGACTACCTGCAGTTGATGTCAGGAAATGGTAAATCAGAGAGTAGACAGCAGGAAATCTCAGAGATTTCCCGTTCTCTTAAGGGACTTGCCAGAGAGCTAAACGTTCCAGTTATTGCACTGTCACAGCTTTCACGTGCCGTAGAGCAACGTCCAGACCATCGTCCTATGATGTCCGATCTTCGTGAATCCGGAGCCATCGAGCAGGATGCGGACGTGGTTATGTTCATTTATCGTGACGATTACTATAACCACGACACCGAGCTTAAGGGCGTATCTGAAATCATCGTAGCTAAGCAACGTAACGGTCCTATTGGAACTATCGAGCTTACCTGGTTACCAGAATACACAAGATTTGCTAATAGAGACCATAGCGGTCAGTCAAATCATGAATAAAGCTTCTCCCTGGTGGAGAAGCTGTCACCGTAGGTGACTGATGAGGGGATAATTACAAATGACCCTCATCCGTCTGCTTCGCAGCCACCTTCTCCCATAGGGAGAAGGCTTTTTTTGCAAAAAAAGAAGTGCTGCAACGCAACACTTCTTAACCGGTTTTCTTGATTAAGTTATTACTTAATGATTAGCCCTGAGCGATAGCTCCTGTTGGGCAAACACCTGCGCAAGTACCGCAATCAACACATGCATTTGCATCGATGTTGAACTGTGAATCTCCCTGAGAGATAGCACCTACTGGGCACTCAGGCTCGCATGTACCACATGATACACATGAATCAGAAATTACGTATGCCATAATAAAATTCCTCCTTAAAAACTAATTAATAAAAATTATCAATTATAAGTTGATGAAATTATAATACAACTAAATTGTGTCTAAAGCAAGAACAAATTTTGTATTTTTTAGAAACCATGTAAAATCAAGGCTTACGTTGGTTCACAAAGACTAACTTCTGTTGATTTAGGCTAACGTGAGTTTAAATTGTGTACACAAATTAGTTGATTACAAAGTCATACATTTATTAAGTATGTATTAACAATGTCTTTAATCAATTGCGAAAAATCTAAATCCATGTTATCATCAATTGAAATCAAATAAAGAAAGGAAGTATTTGAAATGGCAAGAGTATCAAAGGCAACTATGATTGGTGAGCTTCTTCAGATTGATGCTGATGTAGCTCCTATTTTACTTAATATCGGCATGCACTGTCTCGGATGTCCATCATCTCAGATGGAGACTATCGAGGAGGCAGCTATGGTACACGGTATCGATGCTGATGATCTTGTAGAAGAGATTAATACATTCTTAGATTCAAGAGCATAATATGTAAATAAAAAGAACCAGAAATCTCTGGTTCTTTTTTGTTTGCATATTATGCTCTTTTAAATTTAAATTGCGGCGAGCTTTTGAACGGCATCGCCCTCAGCCATAATTTCGTAGTGCTCAGACATGTATTGGTCCGTTCCTACTACGTAGTTCTGCTGGTTGCTATATTCTGATAAGATATTGCAAACTTTATTGTAAGTCTCGGCTGAGTCTTCAGATTTGCTAACGACTAAATAGTATTTGTTATCAAATGGACTCTTATAGAGAGAATTCTTTCCAGTGTAAAACTTGGCTAAGATACCTGATAATCTAAGGACATCATCTAAGCTGTCAAAAACGAACATCTTAGTAATATCTACAGGTAAGCCTTCCTTTGCAGCCTTTTCAGGGGATGCAGCCATAGCGGCCTGGGCCTTTTCAATGAGACTGTTAAAGATATTGAGAATGTCATCAGCTGCTGATTCATTGAATGGCTTAGCAGGTGTGTCCACAATATCCATATCGTCATCGTCAAAACCATCGTCGTCCTCTGAAAATCTAGAGAAACGAGTGTCTAATTCATCAGGATTCTCAACCTTTGTAACTAAAAGCACAATGGATTCTGATGAAAGTGGTATAGCTTCTATCATTAGCGGAATATCCTCCGCTTCGAAACCGTACTGGTATGCAGCCTGCTCCATGAGCTCTCTAAAAAGCTCTCTGGCTTTGGCTGAGCCGTAAGCAAGCTCTGATAGCTTGATGTGACGGCTGATTAAATCTTCTCTCGATAGAGTGCATCTGATCTGGTTCTCGTTGATTCTTTCAATCTTCATAAAAATCACC
>JAGBJE010000220.1 GCA_017934625.1 Pseudobutyrivibrio sp.
AGGCTTTTCGATGATTTCATCAGCAATGTGCTTCATTATAGTAGACTCCAGCAGCTTACTATCTATAGGCTTTGGCAGATATCCCAAGAAGCCCTTAGACTGATAAAATCCATCTGCATCTGACATCGAATTTGCAGTAAGGGCATATACAGGAAGATTAGGATACAAGGCCTTTATCTTGCCCATTGTTTCAATACCGTCCATGCCAGGCATCAGGTGATCTAACAGCACTATATGGAACTTTTCTTTTTCAAGGATTGATAGACATTCTTCGCCACTTGCTGCTGTTGTAATATTGATCTGAGTAGGCTTTAGCAATCCCTTGATTACATTTAGATTCATTGGATTGTCATCTACTACAAGGATTCTTGCATTTGGTGCTATAAACTGTGGTGCGTAGAATCCAGGTGGCGCCTCCTCGATTCTCTCTTTAAACTTGCCAATAGGAGTAGGGTCAGTAATCTTTTGTTTGAAGGTAAATATAAACTCTGAACCTTCGCCGTATACACTTTCGCACCATAGCTTTCCTCCCATGAGCTCAGCAAATCTTCGGGAGATATCAAGTCCTAAGCCTGTACCTTGAATTCCGCTGTTCTTCTTTTCATCTAAGCGCTCGTATGCAGTAAACAGCTTTTCCAAATCCTCGGTTCTAACACCAATACCTGTGTCTTTAACTGATATTCTAACATCGCAGATATCATCAACAATGCTTTCTGCAGAGACTGTTAGTGTAAAGCCACCCTTTTCAGTATATTTAATAGCATTGGTTAGAAGATTTAATACTATCTGCTTAACCTTACCTCCATCGCCATATAAAACCTTTGGGATATTCTCATCAATGTTAACATCAAAGCTCAAATCCTTCTGCTCGCTTCTGACTCTAATCATGGTAATGATTGCACGAAGCTGGGTCTCAGGCTCGTAATCCTGCTCTACTAAATGCATCTTTCCGGACTCTATTTTTGAGATGTCCAAAATCTCATTGATAAGGCTAAGTAAAGACTCACTGGCAGTCCTAATATCCATGGCATTATTAATAACACTCATAAGATATGCCCTTGGAACACCCTCTGGATTCTCACGAAGTATCATCTCGTCCATACCCATGATAGTGTTGATAGGAGTACGAATCTCATGAGACATATTTGCAAGGAAGCGGCTCTTGGCGCTATTTGCTCGCTCCGCCTCATCCTTTGCTGCCTGTATCTCATCATACTGACGACGAATAATGGTCCAGGTCATAACACGCCAAACAACAAAACCTGCAAATACTGCGAGAAGAATCAATAGTACAACTCTTACAAGGGTGCGTTCAAAAAACATTGGCTGCTTAACAAGCTTATACGTATCATCAATAAGCACCTCAGATGTAGATTCATCAAGTATCTGAATATGTAAGGTGTAGTTACCATATCTCATTCCAGTAAATTCCAAGGTTGACATTGACTCCCTGTGAATAGTAAATCCAGGGTCGGTACTATTTTCTAGAAATACTCTAACAAGTGGATTTGTCATAGAATAGTCCAAAACTGCAGGAGTAATCTGGACACGTCCATTGGAAGCAGGAATTATGTATGTTCCATCTAATTCAGGTCTAAGGGTTACATCATCACAGCTTATCCTAGTAACACCCGTTTTGATTCTGACATTGCCTGACTGGTAATCATTAATGTTTACTAAAGATACGCCAGTCATTCCTGCAATATAAAGATTTCCATCATCATCTATTGCACTGTATTCAGAAAGGATTGGCATGCTTGTAAGACCATTGGCAAGTGTAAGTAGCCTATAATCCTGCACCTCATTATTTAACATCTCCTCTGCTTTTACCACGTAAATACCGTTGGATGCTAATACCCAAAGTCCATCATTGTTATCAAAGAAGATATTATCATTATTGTTATAAGGGAAGGTGCTTACATGAGTAATCACCCCATCCTTCATATACTCAATACTATTAGATGTAACTATCCAATAAAGCTTACGCTTTTCATCCCATTTTATTCTATTAATTACATCACTTGTAAGTCCATCACTCTTACCCAGCTTTGTAATATAATCGCCTTTTACCACATAGATTCCATCTCCATCTGTGGCTATGTAAACCTCACCTTCCTGGCCAGTCTGCAAATCCAAAAATACGGTGTTCTTTATACCAGAGCTTTTGTCAATGCTTCCTACCACCTTAAAATCCTTAATCACGGCCATACCGCCATTGGTAGCAGCAACGATTGTGCCATCCTTAGCTTCATCTGTACACCTAACCTCATTGCTAGGCATACCATCTGCTTTTGTAAAATTAATGATAGTGCCATCTGCCTTTTGACAGACTACACCTAGACCATTTGTAAAGGTAGAAATCCAAAGATTATTATTAGAATCTTTTGCCACATCTCTTACCTTGGCATTTCCCACGTATTCAGTCAACGCTGTTTCTTCCACAGTGGTCTTATCCTTGAGATAAATCAAACCTTCATTGGTGCCGATATACAAGGAATCATTATAAAGACATGTGGAATTAACCACCAAATCTTCAATTCCCGCCTCGGCCGTCACATTGGTGAAATTGTTAGAAACCAGCTTCATAACACCCTGGCGTGATGATGCAATCCAAATGTTCCCCTGATAATCAGCCGTCATCATTTCTATGCCACTATTTATAGGTGTATTATCTATTACATGAAAGCTTTCATCCTCATCCACATAACCAAATGCACTTTCCGATGCAACCCAAATGCGGTCACAGGCAGACATAATCCACTTGATTGTATTTAAAGGTGCAACGGAAATTTCCTTCATATCCTCAAGCTTATCGCCATAATTTCCGTAGTATAGCTTATCAGACTTAGTGCCAATGTAAACTTTCCCATCATTAGTGCTGTCAGCATAGATGTTTGAAATTTCAATATCTCCTAATGAATCTCCTGCATAATATGAAGATAATTGACATGCATTAATAGAAAAGATAGCTCCGGTTTTGGTGTAGCCATAAATGGTACCATCCTTGCCTGAGTCCATCCTTAAGATTCGTTCGCTATTTATTCTGTCATCATCCAAGTGACAGAGATTTTCGTTGGTATCAACATAGGCAATACCCTCAGTAGTTCCTATGAATACATTTCCAGCCTCATCCTCTGCAAATGTACGTATAGATGAAGATGGAAGCCCTTCCTCAGTTGTTAAATGAGCAGCTTCACGAAAAGTGTTAAAATATACAACTCCGTTATCATTAGTTCCTACCCAGATTCGTTTTTTTGAATCCTCAAAAAGACCTCGCCCACTGGTAAGCCCTTCAGTATTTGTAAATCTAAAAAAGCTGGAACCATCATATCTAATGATTCCACTGTATCCGCCAATCCAGATATAGCCATCTGAAGCTCCTATAATGAAATTAGCCTCAGATGTAGGAAGCCCATTTTTGGCATCATAAATTTGAGCATAGTAGCCCATATTATCAAGCTGCTTCGTTGCAGCATAACCTCCGCCAATATTTACTTTCTCATCTATAGCTGTGGCTTCCTTAGCAAAGCTTGCATTAGCTGGTGAAACAGCAAATGCAAATATCAATGCAATAAGGGCACATACACTACCTGTCTTTTTTCTCATATTCGAATTATATAAAAGAAAAATCTGCAAACTGTTAACAAATTATTGTATGTTTGTGAAGTGTTATCCCACAAAGAACACCTTAAGCTTATTTAAAAGCTCTTCCTTACCTATTGTTTTAAGGAAATATCCCTGAGGATTAAGGGCAAGCACTGCCATTACACTCTCCTTGTCATCCCTTCCTGTTAAAAACATTACTGGAATGTTCTTAGTATCATCGTCAGCCCTAAGCATCTCAAGTACCTGAGGGCCGTCTGTTACTGGCATCTCATAATCAAGCAGAATCAAATCTACCTTATTGTTGCTTCCCAGCCACTTAATAGCACGAAGTCCTGATGTTGCCATAGATACCTTGTAGCTATCCTTAAGCCATTCTCTGACAAGGCTCATGTAGTTTGGATCATCGTCTACTATAAGAATGCTTCTTTTAAGCTCATCTGCTGCCGCCTGCTTAGTATATTCGTTGACACAATCAATATAAGCATCATAATCAAGCGGTCTTGGCAGGATTTTGTATATAAGCTGAGATGGAATGCTTTCCGCTACTTCGTTAGCATCATTTGGATCGCCTATAAGAACGATTTGCTTATCATCATCCTCCATTCTATCAACTAAGAATGTACGAACCTCATCATCTAATCTGTCATCTGGTTCCATGTAAAATGTAACTAAAGCAGTCTCATCCCACATGTCATGAATAGGATCTAACTTAGATGTAACAAACTTAGCATCAATTTCAACATCAGCCAATTTCTTTAAAAGGACTCTAATTATGAATGATTCTTTTGAGCCTATTATCATTATTTTGTTCTGTTCCATAATCCCCTCCGATGTCCCATTATTTATCTTTTAGTAATTCTTCAATCTTATCCCAATTAAAGGTTTTAAGTGCCTTCTCCAGCTCTGTAAAGAGCTTATGAGCTTCATCCTTAAGCTTGTAAGACTTTACCTCAGAAATAACCATTTCGATAGAGTCGTAATCCATTTGCGGTGCAAGCTCTTTAATGGCATCTATAGCACCAGCCAGCTCATCCTCTGGTATAGGTTCCTTACCAGAATCATCCTCACTAGCCTCTTTGTTAAGTCCTGCCAACTTATTTTTGTATTCAAGATATTCCTCTATCAATGCAGGATAGTTTTCTTTAATATATGCTATATCATTCTTCTTTCCAGCATCCTCTAGCCATTTAGCCTTTTCTGACAAGTCATGTGCACCTATTATTCGTGCCGAGCTTTTCAGTGCATGAACCTTTATGGTAAACAGCTTAATATCCTGTTCCTCAAAAGCTTTCTCAATAACCTGACTGTTTTCTTCTATTGTATCTAAAAACAGCTTTATTGAAAATACAAAACTCTCCGCGCCGCCACTATATTTAATGCCATCATCCACTTCTATTCCATCAACATCATACAGCCATTCATATCCCTCAGGCAGTCTGCTGAATTCTGCCACTGCATCCGCATCTGAATCCATGACCGCATCATCAGGTAAAAATAGCCTTATAACATTCTCCAGTGTCTGTCCATCAACAGGCTTTGGTAGATAACCATTAAAACCTTTGGAGATATAATATTCTTTACCATTTGCAATATAGTTTGCCGTAAGTGCTATAACAGGAAGGTCAGGATACTTCTCCCTTATCTTTGCCACCGTTTCAAGACCATCCATTCCTGGCATCATGTGGTCAAGAAGTATGAGATTGTATTCCGCTTCTTCCAGCTTGGCCAAGCATTCCTCTCCGGATTCTGCTGTAACAAGATACATCTTTGTGCTAGCCAACAAGCCTCTGATGACTGCCAAATTCATAGGATTATCGTCAACCACCAAAATACTGATATCCGGGGCAATAAACTTAGGAACGTATGGACCTCTCGGAGCCTCTTCTATCTTCTCCTCGAAAAATCCTATTTCCGTAGGGTCTATTACCTCTTGGGTGATTGTAAAGATAAATGTGGAACCTTCACCATATTTGCTCTCGCAGATAAGTGTTCCGCCCATGAGCTCCGAAAAATGCTTTGATATATCAAGTCCTAAGCCCGTACCTTGAATGTTACTGTTTTTAACCTCATCCAGTCTTTCAAAGGCATTGAAGAGCTTTTCTAAATCCTCTTGTTTGATTCCTCTTCCTGTATCCTTTACTGAGAACTGAATCTTGCAGCTCTTTTCATATTTTTCTAAGACCTTAACATTTAATTCAAAACCACCTGCATCAGTGTATTTAAGGGCGTTTGTAAGAAGATTTAGTACTATCTGCTTTACCTTGCCCATATCACCGTAAAGCTTTTTAGGAAGCTCTTCATCAACATTAACATCAAATCTAAGCTCCTTTTCATCACTTCTGGCTCTTATCATATTTACGATACCTCTCAATAAATCCGAGGTATCATATTCCTGCTCCACCAGCCTCATCTTGCCTGATTCGATTTGAGATATGTCAAGCACGTCATTGATTAACGATAATAATGTTTCTGACGCATACTCTATATCCTTAGCCCATCTGGTTATATTTCTATAATAATCTGCAGGTACGTCGTTATGATTTTCTCTAAGAATCATTTCATTCATACCCATAATGGTATTTATAGGTGTTCTTATTTCATGAGAAATATTGGCTAAGAATCTGGATTTTGCTGAGTTGGCCTTCTCTGCCTTTATCTTGGCATCCTGAAGGTCATTCATGTTTAATAGCTCAGAAAAATACAGCTGCACTACCATTCCAACCATTGTGATGTTTGTAAGAGATAATCCATAGAAAAAAATCTGTAGAACACAAGCTGTAAATGGAAGCACTGTGAACAGCAAAAGTGGGACATAGATACGTCTTCTTAGCTTATTCTTATACTGAACAGTAACTGTAAACTGCAATATAATCATCATCAGAGGGAAGAAATAAGAAATAAAGATAAGAGGTCCTCTATGATAAGTATTATTAGCATCATAGGTGTAATACATATTATTAAACTGAGAAACTATAAGCATTAGAACACCTATAGTAAACAAACCTTCACATATAGCAAAACGCTTTGGAAGCTTCACCAATCGTGCCTCTGTTCTAAACATTTCCATCAAATACTGATTGAATGCATGTGCCAGCATCAATGATAAGAGATACACCAAAAAATTACTTACGCGAACAATCCAATATCCTGCTTGACTTGGATCACCCCTATACATATAGGCATATCTATCTGCAATAAGCAAAATCATTGCACAAATCTGCATATAAAGTAATGCTCCCTTGCGGCGCTTTGAAAGAGTCTTTGTGTAAATTGTAAGAATTATAAGTACACCACAAGCGCCACTTAAGAACAGCATTACACTTAATTGAAATCCATGTAAAAATTCTAACATTGCCTAATCTCCTAAAACCAGTTAAGCCTCATAACATCTATTCCTGCAATGCGTCTGCAATTATCCTCTGGCAAAATATAAACTATACCAAGGGCAATATACCACACAAGTATGAAAAAAGGGTGTTATAAACACCCTTTCGAATAAATTATTCTATTCCTGATTTTGAATACTTATGGATCTCATTTTCTCCCCACTTGATACCTTCATCAGTGTAGGTAAAGTCTGCAAGAATAATTTCACCATTTTTGATTTCTCTTATGATTTTATCAGTTTCCAATGAACCTAATTCTCTAATTCCGTTAGAAACTTCAAACAAAACAATCTTACCATTCGAATTAACTATGATATAATTGCCATCCTTAGCATGGACAAAGGTTCCACTAGCATAATTACCTTCTCCAAGCGTTCTGGTAATATCGGCGTCTCCTACGTTTAATACGTAATCTGCCTCACTATCCTCAGGATATTCATTGATGATATACACATTCTCAAAGGTTCCATCCCCGTTCACATCAATCTTTGAAATTAATCCCTGTTCGGAAAGCTCCATTGTATAAAATCCATCCTTAGGAATATATGCTGTATTAAAGTTCTCGAAGTAAGAATATGGCACTGTAAATTTACTGATTCCAGCAGCATAAGGTGCTATATCATATTGCTGGAACACAAATGTCACACCCGTATGGTCTAGATAATTTTCAGGTAATGTTTCTCCTGAAAAATAATCCTCTATTACAGTCTTATAGCTTGTTACATCATCATCAAAAAGCATTTCCTTTGCTGTGTCTGAAGATTCTTCAATACTAGTCAGGATGAAATCCTTAGCTACAAGAGCCATCTTCTTTTCATCGCCATAATCTGCCATGGTAAGCTGCTCACCAGTATTAGCATCAAAGGTAAAGCCCTCATACACTTCGCTGCCATGAGCTCCGCCAAAATAGTATGAGGATGTAACCGTAAAGCTAAGAACCTCCTCATCAGCCCTAATAACTGTTACATACTGTGATTCCTGATATTTTATAGGTTCATAATCATACCCTTCTTCCTGGGCATTTTTTTCATTTTCCTTGTTAAAGCTCTCAGCCTCTTTATTTTGGTCTTCAATACGACTATTGAAATTAGACACTCTACCTGAGAAGAGCTCATCTATTGCTTTTGCTAATGCTTCATGTCTATCATCTGTAATTTGCAAGCACTCGACACTTCCCTCAAAATATTCATAGCCATCTGCACCAACAGATGTAATGGCATATTCAGGAACTGACGGTTCTATAGTTTTCTCCGAAGCATCAGCTTCCTCTTCTTTATTTTGATTTTCATTTTTCTGCACTGCTGTATCCTTAGATTCATCTTTTCCGCAACCAAAGGATGCAGTAGCTATTAGCGTCAATGCAAGTATTAATGCCAATCTTTTTTTCATCACATACCTCCAAGAGTCAATCAACTTTTCATTTAGACTCAGTATACATAAACTCCGTATTATTTCAAGTAGTACAGTTAATATTTTAGAATTCTTTACATATTTTTAAGATTTTAAAATTTCTATAAAAATGTCGGGATTCCCATGAACTTAGGAATCCCGATGAAAGGAGGATTTATGTAAACATTAAGAAAATAAACTATTTAATAACTAATCTCTTTGCACCCTCAGCTGCAAGTGCACTTCTTACTGTCTCATTTTCTTCAAAGGTAATCTGTGCGCAAAGCTTTGACCCCTTCATTCTTTCTGCTGCGAATGTAAGACCATTATTTTTTCTATCAAGCTTTGGTGAATCAATTTGATCTGGATCACCTAAAAGTACAACCTTTGAGCCTTTGCCTGCACGGGTGATAATCTCTAATATCTGCCCTATTGTACAGTTTTGTGCTTCGTCAACTATGATGAAGGAATCTACTAAAGAACGACCTCTCATATATGCAAGTGAACAAATCTCAATAATACCTGTCTCAAACATGTCCTCAATCTGCATTTTGATTTGTTCCTTCTCTTCGTTCTGCCCTTTCAAAAGAACCTGCAGGTTATCCATAAATGGTGCAATTAGAGGGGTCATCTTCTCTTCCAAATCCCCTGGTAAAAATCCCAAATCATTATCTGAAAGCGTATTGCTTCGTGTAATCATTATTCTATCAAAGCCGTTGTGGTAATAGCCCTGCAGCCCTGCAGCAAGAGCCAAAAAGGTTTTTGCTGTACCTGCACTACCCTTTAATATTACAAGTGGCAGCTCATCTGGATTTGCCAAAAGTGCATACAAAGCAAATCTCTGTCCCACATTTCTAGGCTGACAATATGGTGTGTAGTAATCCCTATCCTTTAATATATGCCATCCATCTGTCTTAAATGTATAAAGAGCTGAATTGCTACCTTCTTTGCAAATACCAAATTCATTTTCAATAAAGCCTTTATTAAATGGGCTTTCCAAATCCTCAGGCGTGATGTCACATCTACCTGTATAATTCTCGTTATCAAGAATCATTTCATTGTGATAACCCTGTACCACACAGCCGCACATTGTAGCATTGATTCTCATTGAAATATCATTTGTTACTAGTATTGTTTCTAGCTCGGATTTCTTAGCAATCCCTAGAACGCAATTAATTATTCTATTATCAGGTCTGTCTAATGTAAACTCTGCTGGAACCAGCTTGTCGTATTCAGATTCTTTTTCAATGATAAAGGTTCCGCCGTTTGGCATCGTAACCCCGTTAGCATAATCTCCTTCTACAGATTCAATGTTTCGAATGCTTTCACGTGCGCCGTAGCCCACCTCCGCATAGGCTGTTTTCTTTGAATCAAGCTCCTGCAGAGTAGTCGTTGTGATAATAACATTATTATCATCAAATCCGAAAAGCGCTGTAGGGCAGTGAATCAAAATGTTGGTGTCTAGTACGTAGTTTTTCTTCATAGGGTCACGCTCCTTTATTAACTTTGATAATATAATTTTATAACAAGTGGCCTTTAAGTTCTACAATATTTTGTATATTTCTATGTAATTTGTGTGAATTCAATACTCGATATTGTTATATTGTCTAATCATTTATTTTAGCAAATAAAAAAGAGCTTAAAGCTCTTTTTTATTAATCAGTATTAAATAGTTCAACCTCTGACATAAAAGGTATGGAAAGCGCTGCCCCAGCCTTGGTAACTGCAAGAGCTGCTGCCTTTGAGGCGTTAATAAGTACTTCACGCATCGGTAATTTTTTTACAAGTCCTGCTATAAAATAACCAGTAAAAGTATCACCTGCCGCAGTAGTATCTACTGTAGCTACCTTAAATGCCGCCTGATATAATTCTTCATCACCATGATGATATATGCTTCCGCCCTCACCTAGTGTAAGCACTATCTTTGCATTAGAATAGCTGGCTGCCATAGCTGCAACTATAGTAGCAGGAGTGGTCATTCCTGTCATCTGCTGCCCCTCTGTTTCATTGAATATAAAAATAGAAACCTTACCTAAGTCACAAGCATCCAATCGTTCATCAAAAGGTGATGGATTAAGAACTATTGTCATTCCCTTAGCAAAAGCCTGGTCAATTATGTATGGCAGTTCATTAATCTCATTTTGAAGAACTATTATATCTCCTGTATCAAAATTCTTAAGAACTTCATCAACGTATTCTTTAGAATTCTTCTGATTAGCTCCACCAAATAACAGGATGCAATTTTGACCATCCTCATCAACCTGAATTACAGTGTGTCCACATCTGCCAGTAACAGTCTTGATATAATCTGTCTTAATGCCAAATGTCTCACAGGCATCATAAAATTCAAGGCCCTCCTCTCCAACAAGCCCTGCATGATAACATGCAAGTCCAGCTCTGGATAAGGCAACTGACTGATTAAAGCCCTTACCACCTAAATTCATGCTTACATCCTTGGCACGTATTGTCTCACCTGGCCTTGAGATATGAGACACCTGATAAGTGTAGTCTAGATTGAGAGAACCAAAATTAAGTACTTTCATAAACACCCCCGCATTATAAAAGTTTACCCTTAAATGTGACCAACTAAAAGTAGTCCTGCTAATCCATAGTATGTAACAACTGCCACCAAATCGTTAACTGTTGTGATAAGTGGGCCAGACGCAACTGCAGGATCAACTTTAATCTTATGGAAGAATATTGGAATAATAGTTCCAATAAAGCTTGATACTATCATAGCAATAAAAAGTGAAAATCCTACGATTCCTGAAACCTTAAATGCTGCTGCCCATAAATATCCCTTAAGACCATGCAGGTAAAGGGCTACGAAAAACAGTGCCAAAATACCTAAGATTAAGCCATTTGTACCACCAACTCTCATTTCCTTAAGGATAAACTTGGCCTTTTCAATACCTGAGATTTCTTCATCCATAAGTACACGAATGGTAACAGCAAGGGATTGTGTACCAACATTTCCTGCCATATCAAGAATAAGTGATTGGAAAACTACAACGATGGCAACTGATGCCACTACCTTATCAAAAATACCAATAACTGAACTAGTTACCAGACCAAGGCCAAGTAACAATAAAAGCCATGGTATACGCTTTTTGATACTTTCTGAAAGGCTTTCGTTTAAATCCTCCTCAGCTGTCAAACCAGCCAACTTAGCGTAATCCTCACCCATCTCATCATCTACGGCCTCGATGATATCCTGTGAAGTGATAACACCTATAATCTCTTCGTTTGGATTAAGTACTGGAATAGAATCCTCAGCGTAATCCTTTAAATCCTCAATAGTTTCTGAAATAAGAGCATCCGCCTTAACACTAGGATAGCTGTGGCTGATAATATCATCAAGTGGTGTATAATCGCGAGCTAATATTAAATCTCTAAGCTCGATAGCACCATAGTATTTGTTATCAGTATCCTCTACATAGATAGTGTTAATATTATCGTTGTCCTTTGACTGGGAAATCAAAGAACGCATTGCCTGTTTTACTGTAAAGTTCTGCTTGATAACAATGAAGTTAGTAGTCATCATACTACCTACTTCATCCTCATCATAGGAATTGATAAGACGTACATCCGCAGACGCTTCCTTATCCATCAAAGAAATAAGCTGCTCTCTTTGAGCCTCATCTTCAATGTCCTCCAAAGCATCTACCGCATCATCGGCATCCATGTTCTCTAAGACATCAGCCGCCTGCTCTGGTGTAATCTCTGCTAAATATTCACCTACATCCTCAATATAAGGGAAAATCTCTGATAGACGTTCGGCTCCAAGTACTCCGAATAATCTTCTACGGTCCTCTGTGTCCAGTGCCTCATACGCCTCAGCGATATCATTCTCATGATAATCGTCAAGAGCCTCCATAAGAGCCTCTGCACCTAAATTAGAGCGTAGCAAATCGATAATTTCTTGGATCTTGTTATCCTCTAAAATCTCTTTTGTTTCCATGTTCTTTCTCCGCTATAAAAAAAGAATGTCATGTTTAGACGATGACATTCCTTGCACATGAAAACTAAGCTCTTTTATCTAAAAGAACAGCTACTCATCTGTATCGAAAATGTCTCGTCGCAGCATAATCGCCCATGACTGTCTGATTTGTCCATAGCTGTTCTCCTTTCTTTTCTTGAATTAGAAATTAATTGTTTGAATTGTATAAAAAAATTACCATAAAAAACATAACACAAAAAATGACTTTTTGTAAACCCTATTTGGCAAATTCGCCCCTGGAATTACAAATATTTTTTCTGTTCTGTAAATCCTCGTCCCTTAACCTCTGAAACTCTACTTACAATAATAAACGCTTCAGGATCAATTTCATGGACAAGCTTTTCTGTTTTGGCTAGCTCTCTAGTAGATACAATAGATAAATTAATCTCTGTATCCTTTCCAAGATAGCCTGTTCTGCCATACATTACAGTAACTCCTCTATCTATATCCTGTAGAATCGCTCTTCTGATTTCTTCACTCTTTTTACTAACTACCTTAATCTGAGTCTTAGCCTTACCAAGAATAAGCATTCTATCTAATACATTAGTATATATAATTACAAGCAATATACCGTAAAGCACCAATGTCTTTTCGGTAAACAAAGCCTGCAACGCAAGTATGCAAATATCAAATGCCCACATCATCCCTGATATTGGAGTTCCAAAGAATTTGTTGAGTACGATAGGCGGTATATCCATTCCACCTGTAGATGCACCAGTACGAATAACAACACCTAAACTGGCTCCGATAATCATTCCACCAAAAACTGTGCAAAGCACTATATCATCTGTTGGTGAGAACTGAGCCGCAAGTATTTCTGCCACATATAATCCCACTGGAAAGCAAAATGTTGAAAGTAATGTATTGGCTGCAAAACGGCGCCCCATAATGCGCCATCCAACCAAAAATAGAACTGTATTTATAACAAACGCAACATGCGCTGTCTTAAAACCAAAAATATGATGGAAGAATAAAGCAAGACCCGTTCCACCGCCGGTAATTAGCCCTGACGGCTCTATAAAAAACGCAACAGCAAATGCGTATGCAAAATTTCCTAAAATGACTATCAATGCTGTCTTTATTATTTGCTTCATTATTCCATCCACCTAAATATTATTTATCGTTCATCTTAGCAAGCTTAGCAGCCTGATCTGCTGCGATAAGTGCATCTAAGATTTCCTGGATATCACCATCCATAATCTTATCAAGCTTATAAAGTGTAAGGTTAATTCGGTGGTCTGTTACACGACCCTGAGGGAAGTTGTATGTACGAATCTTCTCTGCTCTATCACCAGTACCAATCTGAGAACGACGCTCTGCTGCCTCAGCATCCTGTTGTTTTTGAAGCTCAAGGTCATATAACTTTGCACGTAATAGTGCGAAAGCCTTTTCCTTATTCTGAAGCTGTGACTTCTCAGTCTGGCTATAAATAACGATACCTGTAGGATAATGAGTAAGACGTACTGCCGAATCAGTTGTATTGACACACTGACCACCGTTACCAGATGCACGCATTACATCGATACGGATATCCTTTTCATCAATATGGACATCTACCTCTTCTGCCTCAGGCATAACAGCTACTGAACATGTAGATGTCTGGATACGGCCCTGTGATTCTGTCTCAGGAACACGCTGTACACGGTGTACACCTGATTCGTACTTAAGGATTGAATAAGCTCCTGTACCCTTAACCATGAATTCAATGTTCTTCATACCACCGATACCTGTCTCGTCTGCCTCAAGAAGCTCAACCTTCCATCCACGTGACTCAACATAGTGCACATACATACGATAAATCTCAGCTGCAAAAAGAGCTGCTTCCTCACCACCTGCACCTGCACGGATTTCTACGATAACGTTCTTGTCATCGTTAGGGTCCTTTGGAAGAAGTAATATCTTAAGCTCCTGCTCAAGTCTTTCTACCTCAGCCTTTGACTCATTTAACTCTTCCTTAGCAAGCTCTTTCATCTCTTCATCTGTCTCTTCTTCAAGAAGTGCAAGTGAATCCTCGATGTTCTGCTTGTGGGCGCTATACTGCTTATATGCTTCTACGATTGGTGCAAGCTCAGCCTGCTCCTTCATAAGAGATCTAAATCTGGCATTATCATTAGCCACATCTGGCTCAGATAAAAGATTCATAACCTCTTCATATCTCAATACTAAATCTTCTAATCTATCAAACATAATTACCTCCTGTTTATAGATGTCCTTTAACTACTCTATTGTTACCGGCCAAATCCTTAACAACCTCAACATCCTTGAAGCCATTCTCTATAAATAGAGCATAAACATCCGGCCCTTGATCATAACCTATTTCAACTAATAACCAACCATCATCGTTAAGATATTCTGATGCGTGGCCTACGATTTGTCTATAGAATAATAACCCATCCTCGCTTCCGTCTAAGGCAAGACGTGGCTCATGATCCTTCACCTCTACTGCCAGGTCTTCTATATCCTTTGTAGGTATGTATGGTGGGTTAGAAACAATTGCATTAAACTTGCCAGATACGCCTTCCCAAAGATTTCCTTTTACAAAATCTACTCTGCCACCAACAAGTCTGTTTCCATTGTCCCTTGCTACAGCAAGTGCCTCTTCTGAAATATCAACTCCAATTCCAGTATGCCCTTGTCCTAAAACAACAAGAGAAATAATAACACATCCACTGCCAGTACACAAATCTAAAATGTGACTACCACTTGGAATAACCTTTAAAGCCTCTTCAACAAGAGTTTCTGTATCCTGTCTTGGAATAAGCACGTGCTCGTTAACCCAAAAGGAAATCCCCATGAACTCCTGCTCACCGGTAATATACTGCAGCGGTTGATGTCCAGCCCTTTTCAAAAGCGCATCCTTGTATTTATACAATGTTATATCATCTATTTGTTCATGCTGCTTAAGAAAGAACTTTGCCTTAGTTAGTTGACTAACATAAGAAAGAAGATACCATGCATCTATTCTGGCATCTGGAATTCTTTCTGATTCCAGGATTTTGATTCCTTTTTCTAGAGCCTGTTTATACGTCATTTGAAAAGCACTCCTTATTTTTCTCCTGGAAATCCTTCCAATCAAAAACTGCCTCTACAGAAGCTATTCCAACTTCTATCATATCATCATCTGGTTCCATAACAGTAAGCTTCTGAAGCCATAAGCCTGGCTTTGAAAAAATGTTAACAATACTGTTGTCGTATCTGCCTGCCAGCCTGATAAACTCGTAAGAAATACCTGCTATAACTGGAATGAGTAAAAGCCTGCATAAAAGCTTTACCCAAACATTATCAAAAGTGATAAACATAAAAACAAATACTGATATTATGAAAACTATAAAAATAAAGCTTGTTCCACATCTCTTGTGAAAACGGGTGGATTTTCTAACATTGTCCACAGTAAGTGGCAAACCTGCTTCAACACAATTAATGCATTTATGCTCTGCGCCATGGTACATAAATGTACGCTTAATGTCTTCCATCTGAGAAATAAGCATTACATAGCCAATAAAAATAGCTATACGTATTATTCCTTCCACAAATGCAACTGTAGCAGTGGATAAATCAAAACGATTTAGACCAAGTGATATAAAATATGGCAAAGCAAAGAATATTCCAAGTGCCAGCACAAATGAAACAAACAATGTGCCTCCCATTTCAGCCTTTTCCTTTTTCTCAAGGCTTTTAAGCTCATCCTCTGATAAAGTAGACTTATCTACTCCATCTTCCTCCTCAAAAAAGCTGGCCGAATACATAAGAGTACTAAGACCTATCACAAGAGAATCGAAAAAGGAAACAACGCCTCTGACAATTGGTATCTTGTGCCAAATATCATTAATATCTCTACTATTTTTAACCTCTATGGCAATTTCTTTATCTGGCTTTCTGACTGCGACGGCATATTTATCCCCATTTCGCATCATAACGCCTTCCATAACGGCCTGACCGCCTATACCCGAATACTTCATTTTATTCTCCATTTAACGTAATAAAGGGCTGAGACGAATCTCAACCCTTAAGAGTCCAAATAACAAACTACTTTGCGTCAATGCCGTACTTCTTATTGAACTTGTCAATACGTCCACGAGCCTGTGTAGCTTTCTGCTGGCCTGTGTAGAATGGATGGCACTTTGAGCAAATTTCTACGTGGATGCTCTCCTTTGTAGAACCTGTTACAAATGTGTTACCGCAGTTGCAAGTAACTGTAGCCTGATAGTAATCTGGATGGATACCCTGTCTCATCTTATTCACCTCTCACTTAATAAACTTTACAATTTCCAACTGTAAGTAATAAATGCCGTTTAAATGCGAGGTCCTCGCATTTCATCCCGATTAACAGCTTCACTAGTATAGCATGTCATTCTTTAAATATCAAGTACCGTTATTCACTTTCCTCAAATTTACTGATTTTTTCTCTATCCTTTTTGAAAAAGTCCTCTAATTTTTCCATCAAATCCCGCTTCTGTACAGTCTTAAGAATATAATCCTCAGGCCTCATATCAACTGCCTTAATCACTAAATCCCTATCGTTCTTACCAGTTAAAAACATTACCGGTATCTCTCTGGTGGCAGCATCCTCCTTAAGCATATGAAAAACAGTAGGTCCATCCATAGAAGGCATTTCATAATCAAGAAGAATTAAGTCTATCCCATTATTTTCCATAAGCCAATGGATTGCCTTGCCTCCAGAATCAAGCATTGTTATTTGATATCTCTCCTTCATCCACTCATGAAGCATGCGCATATATGTTACGTCATCATCAATAATAAGTATATGATGTTTTCTTGCCGGAGCAATTTCGCCATTTAGGGCCTTCTGCACTGTAGCCAGCAAAGCATCCATATCTACAGGACGAGGAAACCATTCCACTATTGCAGATTTTGGGATTGTTTCTATAGCAGTTTCATATTCTGCTTTCTCCCCAACTAATATTACAAGTCGCTGTTGTTCAAGACACAGATTCTTTAGCTCGTTTAAAAAATCTTCACCTCTAAGGGTGTAAATATCGTCATCCAGATAGTAAATAATTGGATCAGCTTCATCAACTGCAGATTCTATCTGAAACACACTAGGGCTTACCACTATACCATCCATACCTGCTTCCTGCAGCTTTTTCTTTATCCCCATAACAGAAAAACTGTCCTTAGGACTTACAATGGCAACCTTGCGCTTTTCTAAGGGTGAATTAAAATAATCCATCAAATATCCTCCAACTATCTATTTAACATTGAAGTTGCAGCTCTTGCTACAGCCTCATAATCAAGCTTATTTAAAAGCTCTCTAATCTCCTTAATGCCTTCATAAATATCCTCCGGAATATCGTACTCATCAAGAGTATTTAGCACCATTTCTGTAGATGTATAATCACACACATTCGCCATCTCTATTATTGAATACAAAGCATCCTTCAAATCACTTTTCTCAAATTGCTTTTTAGCCTTATTATTACCCTCATAAGTGTTTCTGATGCTTAGATATTCCTGAATCAACTCATCATGATGCTTATTGATATAGTCCCAGTCACCAGCATTTCCAGCCTTTTCCAAAGCCTCTGCCTTTTTAGAAATAGACATTTCACCTATCAATCGTGCCGTACTCTTAAGACCATGAACCTTGATAGTATAATTCTTTATGTCGGATGTAGACCTATACTCTTCCAACTTTTTAGCGCTCTCATCTATTGTAGATACAAATATCTTAATCAAAGCCTGTCTCTCATCATCATTAGATGTAAGGGATTTGTTATTTTTTACATCACTTATAGCCTTCTTTAATATCTTCTTTTTAGGGATGTATTTAAGAAGCATCTCCTCCAATGCTTCAGCATCTATAGGCTTTGTAAGATAATCATCAAAGCCCTTTGAAATATAGTATTCCTTTGCGCCTGCAATAGCATTGGCTGTAAGAGCTACAACCCTTGTCTTTGGCCCAAGATAACCTTTTTCCTTTATAATATCTAAGGTTTCAATACCGTCCAAATCAGGCATCATATGGTCCATAAATATAATATCGTAGACCTTTTCCTCAGTTCTAGTTATGGCCTCTCTACCTGATTCCACTAAGTCTGGAATAAAATCATATACCTTCATAAGGTTCTTGGCCACCATAAGATTCATTTCATAATCGTCAACCAACAAAACCTCCGCCTCAGGCATTGATGGAAATGTATATTTGTTACGTCTTTTATAGCTTTTCTTGATCTCTTTTTGTAATCTCCAATAGGTTCCTCGTTGATTATTCCTTGCTTTAATATAAATGAAAAGCTAGAACCAACCTGATATTTACTATCTACCTGAAGCTCACTTCCCATCAAATGTAGCAATTGAATAACAATTGGTATTCCCAGACCCGTCCCCTCAATATTTCTGTGATGCTCTTCATCTATTCTTTTAAAGGACACAGACAGATTTTCCATGTCCTCTTCTCTGATACCAATACCCGTATCCCTTACCTTTATTTCAATTTCAATGCTGCCATCGTACCTATTTACCTCTTTCATGGATAAATTTACTTCACCAGCCTCAGTATATTTCACTGCATTGGTAAGAAGATTAGACACTATCTGACTAACTCTCACATCATCTCCAAGCAAAGTAACAGGAAGCTTCTCATCAATATCCACATTATAATTCAGCCCCTTTGCCTTTGCTCTAGCGGAAGTGCTTGTAACTAAGCCTCCTATCATGCTAGCCAAGTCATATTCCACCGTAAAGATTTCCATTTTGCCTTCTTCTAGCTTAGAATAGTCAAGAATTCCATTTACCTGAGCAAGCAGGGATTTGCCAGCCTGTTTTATATTTGTAGCATATTCTACTATCTGTTCATCATTAGATTCCCTGATAATCATTTCATCCATTCCTAAAATGGCATTAATAGGAGTTCTAACCTCATGGGACATATTGGCAAGAAATGTGCTCTTGGCCCTATTGGCAGCGTTTGCAGCCTCAGTCTGCTCATCTATTAGCTTTAGCAGCCATTTTACTATCAACCTGGCGCAGAAAAGCCCGATTGCAAAAGACACAACAAATGGAATAAAAAAATAAGCCGCAGCTATGACAGCATCCTTTGTTTCTAAGATGCTATAGGTCATAACCGCGACTATTATTAATATTACAAACTCAACAATTACTACAAGTGATGCTATCATTAGCATCATTTTTGTCTTAACCGATTTCATAGCTCACCCCGAAATATACTAAATTTTAGTTCATAAGTATATCCATTATTGAAGCGTACACCTCGTCGCTTCTAACCTTCCAATTATTGCAAAGTGTCTCAGCCTGCTCCTTCGACCCTACGTGAAAGCTCAAATCCAATGTAGGCACATCATTTTCTGTAATGCGAAGCTGAACAACATAGCCTCCCCTGTCAGCCTTAAAATAAGTGGCTCTGTAAGAATTCTCTTCCTTCATAGAAATAGAATTGACCTTGAGATATTTGTTAATATCCTTAGACAAAGCAGGGGAAATCTTCTCTTTAAAAAGCTCTAAAGTCTTCTGCCCTTCATCAGTTATAGAATATGTTGTATTGTTATGATTTGTCTTTGACACAATCAGATTAGCTTCTTCGTCATCGCTAATCGCCTGCTGGGCTGTAAAATAATCTGTTAAATTACCCTCTAGAAAAAAATCTGTAATCTGACTATTACTAAGCGGGAATCCACTACGATGCAATAATTCTAGTATAGTAATCTTGTAAATCAAATTAGGTTCTGCCATGATATTCCTCACTATATATAACTTAAGTAAGGGCTATATTACCCTCTTACGAATAATCATATCGATATATTCATCATTGCTCTTTGTATGGGCAAACATATTAAGGATTGTTTCAACTGCATCCTCTTTTCTTGCTCCATTAATTGCCTTGCGCATGATTTCCATGGCATCAAGCTCTTTTCTTGAAAGTAACAAATCCTCTCTACGAGTACCTGAACCTGTAATATCAATTGCAGGAAAGATTCTCTTCTCAGAAAGCTTTCTATCAAGAATAAGTTCCATGTTACCAGTTCCCTTGAACTCCTCGAAAACAACATCATCCATCTTTGAACCAGTATCAACAAGAGCTGTAGCAAGGATTGTAAGTGATCCACCTTCACGCATATTTCTGGCTGCGCCAAAGAATTTCTTTGGCATGTGAAGTGCTGCCGGATCAAGACCACCTGAAAGTGTACGACCTGATGGCTGAACTGTAAGGTTGTATGCACGTGCAAGACGTGTAATAGAATCAAGAAGAATCATAACATCCTGTCCATGCTCCACAAGGCGCTTAGCACGCTCAATAACCATTTCTGAAACACGCTTATGATGCTCTGGGCTTTCATCAAATGTAGAATAAATAACCTCTACATTCTTGCTGTTTCTCATTGTATCCTTCATATCTGTAACTTCCTCAGGACGCTCATCGATAAGAAGAATAATAAGATGCATATCAGGATGCGAATAATTAACTGATGTAGCAACCTCTTTTAGAAGTGTAGTCTTACCAGCCTTAGGCTGAGAAACAATCATACCACGTTGTCCCTTACCAATAGGGCTTACCAAATCCACAATACGCATAGCCACTGAGCTGCGCTGTCTCTCTAATCTGATACGCTCATTAGGGAAAATTGGTGTCAAGTCCTCAAAATTAGGACGTCTGCATGCTGCTTCTGGCGAATAATTATTTATAGTGTCAATAATCATAAGAGCTGCAAACTTATCTGTTGGATTGTTGAAACGCTTCTTTCCAACAATAATATCTCCAGTCTTAAGATTAAACTTCTTAATCTGTGACTGTGAAACATACACGTCATCTGTACCAGGCATGTAATTATCACAGCGAATAAATCCGAATCCATCACCCATAACCTCAAGAATACCACTTGCAGGCATAAGATTATCTAGTGGAATATCGGCAGGAATCTCAGCACGCTCAGTACGTTCGGTACGCTCTGTGCGTTCGCCTCTTTCCGCTCTTTCCGCTCTTTCTGGACGTTCTGGGCGCTCTGTTTTTCTAGATCTCTCAGGACGTTCGCCCTTTTCCTCTTTTGACACCTTAGTCCTTGAAGTATCCTGCTCTTTAGATTTACCGATAGTACCTTCTTCATTTTGCTTATCTATCTCATCTTGAGCAAGCATGGCTTCTACTAAATCGGCTTTCTTCATTGCGGATGTACCTTTAATACCTCTAGCTTTTGCTAAATCACGCAAAACCGTCACCGATAAACTTTCGTATTTTTCTCTCATGCAAATCTCCTTAATAATACTAAATAATAACTTTCGTGGAATTAAAAAGCCGAATCGACTAACGAATTAACTTTGATAGTAAAGTAATTATATACTCAAAAATCAATTCTGTCTAGATTTTTTATCTATCTTTGCCGTAAATGTAGGTAGCAAAGTATATCACACTAGCTATTATTACAATCATTGGACCTGTTGCCATATCAGTAAAATACGAAACAAAAAGACCAACTATACCCGAAAAAATGCTAAAGATAATGGAAAGATATGTATACTCTCTAAAATTATCAGATATGTTGCGACTGCTAGCTGCGGGAAGTATCAACAAAGCATTAATAAGCAAGATTCCTACCCACTTTATAGATAGCATAACAAGAAGTGCTATTAGCACTGCAAATGCATCTTCCATAATCCTTACAGAAATACTTCTGCTCTTTGCAAGTGTAGCATGAATACTGATAGCTGTAAGTCTGTTGATGCTAACACACCAAAATACAAGAATAACCGCAAATAAAACAATAAGCTGTATTATCTCTGATGCTGTAATAGACAAAATGTCACCTACAAGTATCGCAGAATAATTCGCAAAGCTTCCTCCTCTTGATAGTATTGCAAGACCAAGAGCTGTCGCACAGCTTGCAAACACTGATATTAATGTATCTGATGAGCTAAGACCTTTTCTGCTTATATAGTTTAGAAGCAGTGCAAAGCAAATACCAAAGATTATCATTGATATGGTAGTATTTGCTATCCCCATAATAACACCTGCCGCAATACCTGTAAGCGCAGAGTGCCCTAGGGCATCACTAAAATATGCCATTCTTTTTTGCACAATCATGGTGCCAACCATACCAAATAATGGCGATATAAGAAGAATAGCTATTGTTGCCCTGACCATGAAGGCGTATGAAAACATTTCACTAAACATTTGCATTCACCTCCACTTCACCTGTAGCGCCCTTACCAAACACACGCTTGAAGGCCTCTGATTCGAACACCTGCTTAGGTTTGCCGGCGGCAGTTACAGTTTTATCTATAAGTATTACATTATCAGCATATTTATATACATAATCCAAGTCATGACTAACTAAAATAATAGCAAGATCATGTGTCTCCTTAAGATACTGCATCTTCTCATAGAAATCATCCATTCCGTTTTTATCAATACCAGAAACTGGCTCATCTAAAAGAAGTAAGTTAGGTGTGTCATGAACTGCCATAGCAAGAAGCACTCTTTGCAATTGTCCTCCCGATAGGGTACCTACCGGCTGGTCAATAAGACCATCTACATCAAATTCTGCCAAAGCAGCCTTTACATGCTCATGCTCATTCTTTGTTTTTACAAGAATTGGAAGCTTTCCAGTAAAGCTTTGAAACATATCATACACAGAAAGAGGTGTAGTTCTATCTATATTGACAGTCTGTGGCACATAGCCTATACGAAGCCCCTGGATTGTGTTATCCATTTTATTCTTAAATAAGATTTCGCCAGTATGTGGAACCTCATCTAGTATAGCCTTAACAAGTGTAGATTTACCTGCTCCATTTCTGCCTATTACTGCGGAAATCTGTCCACAGTGAATATGCAAATTAATATTTTCAAGAACCTGTTGTTCTCCGAAGCTTACTCCTAAATCTTTAATTTTTATACAGTGAAAACCACATGCAATGATTTTTTTCATAATTTTATCCTATAAACTATTGCTTATTAACGCATAATTTTTGTTAAGCACCGAAATATAATCGTCTTTGTCGTAAGTGCCGTGGACTAATGTTTCAAGATAAACCACCTTGGCATCTGTCTGCTCCTCAATAAGCTTTCCCATGGCAGAACCATAATCATACTCAGCAAAGACAACCTTTACGTCGTTATCCACTATCTCATCTATGAAAGTGCTTACTTCACCTGCACTAACTTGACGTTCCTCATCTAAATCCATGGTGGCAACGATATTAGCTCCTAGGGATTGAGCTGTGTATGCAAAGGCCTCATGTAAAATAGCAACATTCTTACCACCTAAAAGCTGATCAACACCAGCTTTATCAATATACTTACCTAATGTATCATTAAATGTCAAAGCATTGGCTTTATACTCTTTAGCATGATTTGAATCTATCTGCGCGAGCCCATCTGCAATTGCAGTTACCTGCCCTGCAAAAATCTCTTCACTCATCCATATATGACTATTAAACTCACTGTCATGATGATGCTCCTCTGAAGTCTCTGAATGAATATGGTCTTCGTCCTCTTCAGATTCTTCATCCTTTTCTTTAATGATAGGATAAGTGTCTTCCACAGCCTCAAAGGTATCAATAATCGAAAGATTAGGATACGCAGCAATTACATCATCCAAATACCCTTCCATACCGCCACCGTTTACAACAAGCACATCGCAAGCTGCAAGATTTTTCATATCCTCTGTAGTAAGAGTATAGTCATGTAAACATCCAGTGGTTGGTTGGGATAAGTTTTCCACGGTAACGCCATCAATATCCCCTACCACATTGCTGGTGGCAATATATATTGGGTTACAGCTGGTCATTACAAGAATATCGTCCCTTGCAACTTCAGTTTTATTATATTTTACATAAAAAAATGTGCTGCAAAAGCTAACAATACTAATTGATATAAGCAATAGCAGCACAAATAAAAATTTATTTTTCATTAATCTAGGTCCTCTACGTCTGTCAGACTAGCCTCGTTTTCTATTACCTGATCCAAAAAATCCTGGATTGTATCCAACCCCTGCTTAGTCTGAGACGAAAATGGAACAATAATCGTATCCTTATTAGCTCCTAAGCCTTCTCTGAGTATCTTAATTTGCTTATCAAGCTGACTTCTCTTGATTTTATCAGCCTTAGTAGCAATTACGATTGGATCATAACCGACATAATCCATCCACTCAAACATTTGCTTATCATTGGCAGATGGAGCGTGTCTGATATCTACCAGCAAAAAAACTGCTCTAATCATATCTGAAGAATTCAGATATGTTTCAATCATTTTGCCCCACTTCTCACGTTCCTTCTCAGATGCTTTAGCAAAGCCATAGCCCGGCAAATCCACAACATAAATCTCATCGTTAATATTGTAGAAATTTATGGTCTGGGTCTTGCCCGGCTGTGCTGACACTCTAGCAAGAGCTTTACGGTTCATAACCGCATTTATAAGTGAAGATTTACCTACATTGGATTTTCCCGCAAATGCTACCTCGGGAAGATCATTCTTAGGAAGCTCCGATGTAGGTCCACATACTGTTTCAAGATTACATGATCTGATAACCATTACGCACTCTTTTCCTTCTTATCTTCAATTGAAACAACGCTGCCCTCATCATCCTTATCGATAAGAAGAAGATTATCATCAACCATTTCCTTAGTGACTGTAATCTCTGTAATTGATTCGTCAGATGGAACATGATACATATAATCCATCATAACATTTTCAACGATTGCACGGAGACCACGGGCACCAGTCTTTCTTTCGATAGACTTCTTAGCGATTTCACGAAGTGCATCTTCCTCAAAATGAAGCTTAACACCATCCATCTTAAAGAGAGCTTCGTACTGCTTTGTAAGAGAATTCTTTGGCTCTCTAAGGATTCTAATCATATCGTCTTCTGTAAGCTCCTTAAGAGATACATTGATTGGCACACGTCCAATAAATTCAGGAATAAGACCAAACTTAATGAAGTCCTGTGGAAGTACCTGCTGAAGTAAATCATCCACCTTCTGCTTATTCTTGTCCTTAATATCTGCACCAAAACCAATCTGGCTAACATCTGTACGCTGAGAAATGATTTTGTCTAAGCCCTCAAATGCTCCACCGCAGATAAATAGAATGTTCTTTGTATCAATAGCGATTGTCTCCTGCTGTGGATGCTTACGTCCACCCTGTGGAGGAACATTTGCAACAGTACCTTCAATTATCTTAAGAAGTGCCTGCTGTACACCTTCACCAGAAACATCACGTGTAATAGAAACATTTTCAGACTTTTTAGTAATCTTATCTATCTCATCAATGTAGACAATACCAATTTCTGCCTTCTTTATATCGAAATCAGCTGCCTGTATAAGCTTAAGCAAGATGTTCTCAACATCTTCACCAACATAACCTGCCTCAGTAAGTGTAGTAGCATCTGCAATAGCAAATGGAACACCAAGCACTCTAGCAAGTGTCTGCGCAAGAAGAGTCTTACCTGAACCTGTAGGACCAAGCATAAGAACGTTACTCTTTTGAAGTTCTACATCGATATCATCAGGATTAGCCATGATACGCTTGTAATGATTGTATACAGCTACCGATAAAACCTTCTTAGCCTCATCCTGTCCAATAACATATTCATCAAGGAAAGCCTTCATGTCCTCTGGCTTCTGAAGATTGATTTCAATGGAATCTGTCTCCTCAGCTGGTCCAAAATCCTCTAGTTCCTCAACAATAATTTCTTGACAGATATCCACGCACTCATCGCATATAAAAGCCCCGTTAGGACCTGCAATAAGCTTGCGAACCTGATTTTGTGTCTTTCCGCAGAAAGAGCAACGTATTTTATCATCGTTTCTTGCCATAATTACCTCATAAACTCTCTAATTAATTGTCCCCTACATTTTATATCGGATACTAACTAATTTTTCTTTGTAATAATTTCATCAATTAAGCCGTAATCAAGTGCTTCCTTTGCATCTAACCAATGATCACGCTCTGTATCTGCGCAAACCTGCTCGTAAGGCTTACCTGTGTTTTCAGCAAGCATACGATTAAGTTTTTCTCTTGTCTTTAAGATATTCTTAGCAGCTATTTCGATTTCTGTAGCCTGTCCCTTTGCGCCGCCAAGTGGCTGATGAATCATAACCTCTGCATTAGGAAGTGCAAATCTCTTGCCCTTCTGTCCACCAGCAAGAAGAAAAGCTCCCATAGATGCTGCCATACCAATACAGATGGTAGATACATCACATTTGATGTACTGCATTGTGTCATAGATTGCCATTCCAGCTGTTACGCTACCGCCAGGGCTGTTGATATAAAGATGAATATCCTTACTAGGATCCTCTGATTCAAGGAAAAGAAGCTGAGCAACTGTAAGAGATGCTGTAGTCTCATTAACCTCCTCTCCTAAGAAAATAATACGATCCTTTAATAATCTTGAATAAATATCATAAGAACGCTCGCCGCGAGAATTCTGTTCAATGACATAAGGAATTGTTGCCATTATTTTGTCCTCCTGTAGCAAAATTTAGTATGTTTTAAATAGACACTAAGCCCGAGCATAAGCCCAGGCTAGTGTGTGACTTCGATATTTATTATATATATTTTGCGAGTCCCTGTCTTGCATTTTACAAAAAGTTAATAAAATCTTAACACTTATTACTCTTCTGTAGACTCTTTCTTAGTAGACTTCTTTGTAGTCTTCTTAGCTGGCTTCTCCTCTGCTTCTGTGCTTTCAGCATCGTCAGCCTTCTTTGTAGCCTTCTTCTTAGCTGTTTCCTTAACATTGTCCATGATAAGCTCGATAGCCTTTTCGATAGCAATATCCTTCTTCATAGACTCTTTCTCGTTCTCACCAACGAGGTTCTTAATCTGCTCAAGCTCCATACCATACTGCTTTGACATTTCCTCAAGCTTAGCATCAACATCAGCATCTGTTGCTTCAATCTTTTCAGCCTTTGCAATAGCCTCAAGTACAAGTGAAGACTGTGTACGGCTAAGTGCATCTGGACGAACCTGATCACGGAATGAATCCATTGTCATGCCTGTAAACTGCATGTACTGCTGAAGTGAAAGTCCCTGTGAAGCCATGTTATTAGCGAAATCGTTAATCATGTTCTCTACCTGGTAATCAAGCATAGCATCTGGGATTTCCATCTCTGAATCCTCAACGATCTTAGCGATTGCTTCGTCTTCCTGTGCACGACGACCTTCTGCCTTCTTATTGTTCTCAAGACGTTCCTTAACAGAAGCCTTGTACTCATCAACTGTCTCAAAATCTGTATGATCTGATACATACTCATCATCAAGCTTTGGTACATCCTTTGCCTTTACTTCGTGGATGTGGCACTTGAATACTGCTGGCTTACCTGCAAGATCCTCTGCCTGATAGTTCTCTGGGAATGTAACCTCAACCTCAACATCCTCACCAGCCTTGTGACCAATAAGCTGATCCTCAAAACCAGGAATGAAAGAACCTGAACCAAGCTCAAGATCATAGTTCTCACCCTTACCGCCTTCGAATGCCTTATCATCGATGAAGCCTTCGAAATCGATAACAGCTGTATCACCCTTAGAAGCCTTACCTGTCTTTGATACCATACGAGCATCTCTTTCAAGTTCAGCCTTGATTGTGTTGTTAACCTCTGTAGCTGTAACCTTTGAATCAATCTTTGTTACAGATACACCCTTGTACTTACCAAGCTTAACTTCTGGCTTAACAGCAACCTCTGCTGTATAGATGAAATCCTTGCCCTTCTCAAGCTGTGTGATGTCAATCTTAGGCTGTGATACAATATCAAGCTTAGACTCATCATAAGCTGCTGGATAAGTATCCTGCATAATGATATTAGCAGCGTCCTCATAGAAAATCTCTGCACCATACATCTTCTCGATCATGTGCTGAGGAACCTTGCCCTTTCTAAAACCAGGAACAGAAATGCTGTTCTTCTGCTTGTTATATGCCTTTGTAATAGCCTTTTCTAGCTCAGCTGCATCTACTGTGATGGTAAGCTTTGCCATGTTCTTCTCAAGATTTTCTACCTGTACGTTCATTTACTAATATTCCTCCTCTAATTCTTATATCAGGTAAGGGAATTACCCTATAAATTACGTGATAATCTCACATAGACCAAAAAATTATATCAGAACTACCTTTCATTTTCAATAGCTGAAATCATATCAATTCTCTGCTGATGTCTTCCGCCGCCTTCAAACTCTGCTTCAAGGTAGGATTTTACAATATCCTTAGCAAGCTCCGAGCCAACTATTCTTGCTCCAAATGCAATCATGTTAGCATTGTTATGCTGCTTTATAAGACGTGCTGTAGCTGTGTCTGAGCAAACTCCACATCTGATACCCTTTACCTTGTTAGCAGCAAGAGATATGCCTACACCTGTTCCACAAATAAGCACACCACAGTCTACTTCACCAGAAGCAACCATATCAGCTGCTTTCTTACCATACTCAGGATAATGACAGCTATCATGTGAATCTGTACCAATATTGATTACCTCATGTCCAAGGCTTTCGATATACTCCTTAATCTCAAACTTTAAATCTGTAGCTGCATGATCATTAGCAATTACTATTCTCATATTTTTCTCCTTTCCCTCTTTATTTTAGAGGTACTTTATTAATTTCCTTTCCGTAAATCTTATAAATCCTGTAACCAAGCAAAATAATAGCCTCAAGGAATCTTTTAAAAATAATCTGGATTTCCTCATGCCATTTTTTTACAGGCTTTACCATAACTGAGCGGATACCAGCTCTATTGGCGCCCCAAACATCAGTAAGGATTTGATCTCCTACAAAGATGGTATTGGTAACATCTGTACCCATCTGCTCCATAGCCCTTTCATAGCCTGCCTTACCTGGCTTGCCAGCCTTATAGATATAGGTGCAGTACTTGACAGCCTCCTTAAAGGTCTTCACTCTAGGCTCCTTATTGTTAGATAAAAGAAGAGCCTTAAACCCTATATCATTAAGCTCTTTAAAAAATGCTTTAGCCCTTTCATCTGCAGGAGCATTATGTGGAACTAATGTATTATCCACATCAAAAATCACACCACGGTATCCTTCATCATAAAGCTTTTGAAAGTCAATATCATAGGTGCTTTCAACATAATCTCTTGGATATAAATTTCTTTTACTCATAGGCTCGATTTTACCACAAAAAATAAAGCACATCAAATTGATGCACTTTATGTCCCTCCGATTAAGCAATAATAGCTTTAGCAATTAAAAGAACTGCTAAAAAAGCTATATTAATCAATGTAAATTCTATTATATATCTCTTCTTATCTGCCTCTTCAATATAGGCGTATTGTTTGAATGAAATAAGACTCGCCATAGATGCAATAAGGGTTCCAAGCCCTCCCAGATTTGTACCAACTATAAGCCTGTCTATTTTATCAGTAAATCCAGAACACAAAATCGCAGCAGGAACATTGCTTATAAACTGACTTAATATCACTGATACTATAACCTCATTCTTAGCTAACAGTGCACCTATAGCCTGACTAAGAATTGGCATTCTTTTAATATTGCCAATAAATATAAAAAGAAAAATAAAGGTAAATAAAAGTGAATAATCAGGCTTCCTTAATATTCTACTATCAAAAACCAATGTAAAAAATAACACTATAAGCAATCCAAGCCAAAATGGAATCAGGTTGATAACCATCATGATAGATATAAGAAATGTAAAAATATACATACCTATCATCAGCTTATCTCTTTTACCACGCGCAAAAGACGACCTTTCGCTAAGTGTTACTGGAGATTTCTTCACAAAAACCAGAGTACAAATAACCAGTAAAAGCAACGAAATGGCGCTGTACGGAAGCATTAGCCTAATAAATCTTAATAAACGCATATTAGAAAGAGAATATAAATAAAGGTTCTGAGGATTTCCAAGAGGTGTAAGCATACTACCAAGATTAGCCGCAACTGTTTCCAAAACAATAACCTTAATAAACAAATCCTTCCTGTTAGACACGGAAAGTGTAATTATGGAAAATGGTACAAAGGTAAGCAATGCCACGTCATTAGTAATAAACATACTAAATATAAAGCATAAAAAAATAAGAACCAGAACGACTCCTCTTATAGAAGACATGACTGATACAAGATTTTCCCCAATCTGTCTAAATACTAATAGCCGCTGAAAGCCCGCCATTGTAATCATTAAAGCCAATAAAATGCTTAAGGTTCTATAATCAATATATCCTATATAATTCTTATCCGGCAAAACGATAATGCTTGATATTACTGCAAGCACGAAAGCCACACATAAAACAATCTCATTATTTATAAATCTTTTTATTGAATTCATCTTCTATTCCCACACTAAAAGAGCACATCCTAAGATGTGCTCTACTCTAATCTTACAATGAAAAATCCTCTGTGCCTCTAGAAGGCTTTGTGCCTTCTTGATTTGTTTTGTTTTGTACAAAATACTGATATCTGTGTATAGCTGTATCCTTTTTCATATTGCTAACAGCCTTCTCAATATCCAGATTTTTGATATCGCTATCAGCCCCCTTAAGCTCATGAGCTACATCAGGTTTATACTGACTGGCAAAATCATAAGATCCAAAAGTCTGTCCAGCTCGTGCTTTAGCTATATCTTTCTCAGAGATAGAAACATCAAGCTCGGCTTCCTCTGTAACAGGAGCTTGTGGCTCTACATTCTCATTAGCCTGTACACCAAACTCTGAATTAAACCTTATTGAATTTTGATCATAAAACCCAATTGATGGGCGAATACCAGAAATATTCATACCAAAATACACTCCATATTTGTCTACATTATTTATATCGTATAAAAAGACAAATACTTTACCCTTTTATAACATACTAAAGCTATTTATTTAATACACGCTTTAATTCATCCATGAATGTGTCAACATCCTTGAACTCACGATATACAGATGCAAAACGCACATAAGCAACAGGATCAACCGTCTCAAGGTGTTCCATTACAATCTCACCAATCTTTGTACTAGGAATCTCCTTCTCCTCAAGAGAGAAAATCTCTGTCTCAATTTCATCTACAACCTTAGAAATCTGAGCTGCTGAAACTGGGCGCTTTCTGCAAGCGATAAGAACGCCCTTTTCAATCTTAGTTCTATCGTATGGCTCACGGTTGTTATCCTTCTTAATAACAATAAGAGGAATTGTCTCAACCTTTTCATAAGTAGTGAAACGCTTACCACACTCTGGACATGAGCGACGTCTTCTTATGCTAGTATTATCATCTGCTGGTCTTGAATCGATTACACTGGTATCATTGCTACCGCAAAATGG
>JAGBJE010000030.1 GCA_017934625.1 Pseudobutyrivibrio sp.
CCGAGAGCTCCCATTAGCTGTGGGTCAATTGGAAGATCGATGACCTTGAGCTTAAGTACCTGCTCGATGGCAGCCTTAAGTCCTGCATTCTTTGCACAACCACCTGTAAGTGTAATCTTATCTGTAGCACCAGCCTTCTTTGACATTACGAAGCATCTCTTTGCAACTGAAAGCTCAATACCCGCTGCAATTTCATCCATTGGCTTACCCTCACCAACAAGTGAGATAACCTCTGACTCAGCAAATACTGTACACTGTGCTGTGATTGGGATTACGTTTTTAGCTTTAAGAGAAAGATTTGAGAATTCATCCAAATCCATCTCGAATGCTCTGGCCATTGCCTCGAAGAAACGACCTGTACCTGCTGCACACTTATCGTTCATGGCAAAGTTCAAAACTGTACCGTCAGTATCAACTGCGATACCCTTAACATCCTGGCCACCAATATCGATGATGGCCTTAACCTCTGGATCAGCTACATGCACACCCATAGCGTGGCAGCTAATCTCTGAGATATTTTCATCTGCAAAAGGAACCTTGTTACGGCCATATCCTGTACCTACAAGATATGTTAAATCCTTTGCGCTATTCAAATCAGGTACCTGTGCCACAGCCTGATCAAGGGCGTCCTGGCAAGATAACACTGCGTTAATGCGGCTCTTTAAAGTAACGTCTGCAACCATTTTACCATTTTCATCAATGATTACGCACTTTGTGTATGTAGAACCTGAATCACATCCACCAAAATATTTCATCTTTCTATTCTCCTAGTCCTAGCCCGGAAAGTCTAGCATAGCAGTTCATAGGCTTTCTTGCTCGCGCTTGCCAACATTTTCTCCTGCTATGCCATTCTTTCCTCAATTAATTCATTATATTTCAATTACGTTTACCAAAGGTTTGTGTCGTCGTAGTCCTCGAGTGTTGGGTCGAGGGGCTCTTCGCGAAGGACGCTGCGCATGTAACGGTTAACGTCTTGGCGAAGGTTTTTACGTGGGATGACACGTGGGTCGTAGAGGTCATGGTTTACCCAAACTAGCTTGATTCCATGCTCTCTAGCCTGCTGCTCGAACATACCATGCATACCATCTAAAGCCTTGCATGCAATGTGCTCCCATAGGATAACCATGTCTGCATTAAACTCTTCGCAATAGCGCCACAAATCATTAAGAAGAACCTCGTAGCCACCGTGTGTACGATTTCTCATAATCATGTTCTCGTACTGATGTGCCATATCGTAAATGGCCTGTTCCTTATCATCCTCTGAAATAGGGTCAAGGGAAACCATTGTAAGCATATCGAACATTGGAAGAATTCCCCAACAGTTCAACAGCCATGCTACGAAATCTGTGTAGAACTGAGACTGTACGCCCCAGATAACTGCACGGTGACGATACTCCTTAGCAAGCATTGTCTTTTTATTATAGGCTTCTGTAGCCCATTTTGTAATCTTTTTATCAAGCTTGGCAAAGGCAGGAACCTTACCAGCAATTGCCATGTATTCTGTCTCACGATAAAGAAGAATATTGTTACCAACTACCTGTGGATAATCTGTCTTTGTAATCTCAAGCCATTCTGTACACTCACGAGCGCCGATGTTGATGCGCTTTGCACATTCGAAATAGTAATCCCAGTCAAACTTCTCACCAGTCTGCTCTTCGATAAATGCGATTGCATTACGAACCTCTTGGGCAGCATATTCTTGAACACCAGCCTCAGTATGACGAAGTGGTGTCGCAAGCTGATGAACTGGAATGCCATTGCGCTCTAACGCTCTTGAAATAACACCATTTCCCATAAGTGAACCATCACATGTAGTGTTACACTGCACTGCACACTTACCAAAGATTGGCATATCTCCATCAATACAAATACCAGCCTCAGATGCAGGCATTGGGCAAACATCACCAGGCATGCCACATTCCTGTACGACATCAAGATAATGTGTCATTGCATCTCCCTGAAGAAGAACGCATACATAACAGCTGGCTGTCTCCCAGCTAAGTCCTTCAAGATTTGGGAAGCCACACATGATGTTAGTCATTTCATTTTCATCCATAAGGACTACATGCTTTGATTTTTCTGGGCTTGCCCCGAGATTTCTATCCATTGCAAATATCTTTGTAAGAAGCTTGGCTACATCTGATGCAACTAAATCATACTCCTCACGACAAATACGAAGCTGTGGTCCACGAAGACCCATGGAATGCTTATCAATCATCATTGGCACTGCAAGATAATTAATCATCCAACGATATCTGAAAAATCCCTTTACATTCTTAGGGTGAAGCATGAACTTACCAAGCATACCAATGATTCCAAGCCATCTTGTATAATCATACCATGTATCCTTGATACCACGCCACTCTCTATGCTTAAATACTTTCTTATCTCCGCTATAAAGCTCACCTAATTTAGAGCTTCCTACTGCCTTACCCATTAATGCTTACCTCCTTGGATTTTTTTGATTTCGATACTCTCCACGAAGGCCTGGACACGGGTACGAATCTGTCCCGAATTGCCCACAGCATAAGGTCTATCGATTGTAAGAACAGGATAACCGTACTCATCACGAAGCACATGGCTACCAACCATCCTCTCATAAGCCCATGGATCACAGAACTTCATCTGCTCATAAATGATTCCGTCTGCCTTATATTCCTTTGCGATTTCATCAACATACTCACGTCTTCTGTTCATCTTTGGTGTATCCATATGACGTGGGCACATGCATGTCATCATGTAATGACGGCAAATCTGTGTCAGCACATCCTCCTCATCATTCAGGATGATTTCCTCACGTCCTGGCAATGAGCCAAAGCAGAATCTATCAGCACATACATAAGCGCCAGAATCCTCGATAAGCTTAATCATATCTATATCATCTATCTCAGAGCCAACTACCGCAACTCTTGCACGGAAGTTATTCTTCTCATCAGGCACACGGTTTCTAACCTCTTCAAGTGTCTCCTCAAGCTTTTCAATAAGCAAATCCTGTGGGCACACATAAGTGCACATGCAGATGATATGGAATTCATAGCCTGTAATACGAGGCTTTTCTTCTTTTCTAAAATTACCAAGCTCGGTAATAATTCTGCAAATCTTATTATGATTTTCAACTGCTTTACGAAGTGCATCATCACTAATATCGATGCCGAACTTCTCGTGAAGTGGCTCTAATATCTTAGAACGACACTGTCCAACATAAAGATTAAGGCCATTATCATCAGCCTTCATTGGAACTTCAAGATACTGATAGAAGAAATGCTCCTTCTCATTCATCTTTAAAAGCTCCATGTTTTCAACACAACGGTTAATCATTGTGCAACCATCTGGCGCAATAAGGCAATCTAAAAACTGATAGCCTCCTTCAATTGCTCTTTCAAGTAATGCACGTGAATACTCGCACAAAAAACTGGTCAAGTAATATGTTCCCATTTCCATGGAACCTGTTCTTGGCGCACGAAGTCTCACTGTAAAAGCATTACCTAAGTTCATGAGAACCTCTGGTATCTGATAACATACGCTACCGACGCAGACTCTGCCAGAAGCCTGGGCTTCGCGAACCAACTCATTATCAGCATCCATAAGCAGATTCTCAAAATAAATAAGATGCTTTAAATCCTTCATTATTTAGTTATTCTCCCTTTACATATAATCCGCTATTTTAGCCGTAATTCACTCCTAGGTTTTCGTGCTCCCGGAGGCCACCTCCCATTGCGATCAAGGAAACCTCCCTAAAGGGTCCCTCCTTAACCACATGGGGCCCTCCTCCTCGCGCTCGCCTAGTTTATGTTTGAATTACGTCTAAATAGCTCATCTAAATCCTGAGATTTAGAGAATTCCTAGCTTATTCAACGCATTGCGTAGGCCGGTTACGATGGCGGTGTCGTTGGCAATGTCAAGGACAGAGGTGCCTTTAAGGTCACACTCGGTTAGGTTGGCATCAGCAGGTATCCAGCCAAGGAGAGGAATATCTCCAAGATCCATAAACTGAAGGACCTCCTCAGATGGAACACGGTTTACTACAACACCGATTTTGTCGTACATAACTAGATCGTCTGCTACATTCTTAATAGTCTTAATGACTCCGCAACCCTTTTTGCTAGAATCCGTAATAAGCAAAAGATGAGTTACCTTTTCCATGACGCGACGATTAATCTGCTCGATTCCGGCTTCACCATCGATTACGATATAATCAAAATTGTCTGAAATTGAAGCGATTACTTCTTTGAGATAGGTATTGATTTTGCAATAGCAGCCAGCAGCCTCCGGGCGGCCAATTGCAATAAAAGAAAAGCCATCCATCTCAACCATGCAATCAAAAATACGATATCTGGCTTCACCAAGTACTTCTACTGTGGCTTTAGTATCGCCTGACTCTGCAGCTTCAACAGCTTCCTTACGAATGTCATCAAGTGTAAGACTAGGCTCCACACCTAATGCCGTAGAAAGACCAACAGCAGGATCAGCATCGATTGCTAAGATCTTTTTGTCTGGATAAGCTTCCACTAACAACTTGACCATCACCGCAGCAAGAGAAGTTTTACCAACTCCTCCCTTTCCAGCAACAGCCAATACTATAGGTTTCTTTTCCATTATTAATTATTTCTCCCTTTAATTACTCCTCGCCAATTGATATTTTTTTATCAATCGGCAAATTCCATTCTAGCATACATCTATTCCAAAAACAAAGGGCAAAAGAAAACCCTGTGTAAATTTGGTGTAATATCCAAATTGACACAGGGCATCTAAGTGATTGTGCACAACATTTCTACAAACTCTTAAAAATCGGGTATTTGTAGACATTTTTAGCATATTTTGTATTATTCTTCTGTCTGTAATTTTTTTGTCATGTATGTGATGAGCATATCAAGACCAGCAGCATTCTCACCACCACGAGGGATGATAATATCAGCATGCGTTTTTGATGGCTCAACGAATTCTTCGTGCATTGGCTTAACTGTCTTAGAATACTGTTCGATGATTGATTCGATGCTACGTCCTCTTTCAATCATATCACGCTTGATACGACGCATAAGTCTCTCATCTGCATCGGTATCAACAAATATCTTGATATCCATTAAATCGCGAAGCTCCTTATTCTCTAAGATAAGGATTCCTTCCATTACGATAACAGTCTTTGGCTCTACCCTAACTGTCTCGTCAGAACGATTGTGATGAACATAATCGTACACTGGCATGTCGATTGCATAGCCCTTTATAAGCTTTCTAACATCCTCTGCCATTCTATCAGATTCAAATGAATCTGGATGGTCATAGTTCAGCTGGCTACGCTCTTCGAAGGACATCTCAGGATGTGCCTTGTAATAAGCATCATGGCTGATAACAGCAATATCCTCTCCAAAAAAATCCTGCAATTTGTTGATGATAGTTGTCTTGCCTGAAGCAGAACCTCCTGCTACGCCAAGTACGCAAATTTTCTCTGACATAAAATTACCTCATTAATTCTAACCTTTAAATCTTTTGAACCCCTCACCATACACTGCTTTTGATTCCATTATGACAATAAATGCGTCCACGTCAATCTTTTTTGCCACACGATTAACCTGATACATCTGCTTGTCAGAACAAGCGCACATAAGCACCTGTCTTTCATCACCCTTGTAGCCACCCTTTGCGGTAAAGATGGTAGTGCCTCTCTCAACAGCTTTATCAATAGCATCTGCAATTGCCTCAGCTTTGTTGGTAACAATCATACACATCATACCTGAATCAGCATTAATCATCACCTTATCTACCACGATTGAGCCCACATAGCTGATTACAAAACCATAGCACAATGCTTCAAAGGAATGGGCATAGGCGATAGTATCAATAACAATAATCACCACATCCACTATGAAGAAAATTCTTCCAAGGGACATATGTGGATGCTTTGCCTTGATAATCATCATGATAAAATCCGCACCACCAGTAGATGAATTACGCATATAAACCAGAGCGTATCCTAATCCTGTAAACACGCCTACCACTAATGCATTCAACAAAATATTACCTATATCAATCTTAGGAATATGTGGTGCCACAAAATCCATCATCACTGTACCGATGGCCATGGTTTTAAAGGACTTAAGCAAAAACTTCTTTCCAAGTACCTTATAGGCTGCGAAAATCAGTGGTATATTCATTATAATTGTCAGTACACCGATTTTCCATCCCCAGTACTGATAAAAAATCATAGCGATACCGGTGAGTCCTGTCAATGGAAATTTGGCGTCGGCTGCAAAATTATACAATGCGATACCGATGCAAATGCCTGACAGAGCATCCATCAAAATATCAATTAATAGCTCTTTTCTTTTTTCTGCTGACATAATTCCCCCTACCTAATCCGCCAGATACGACCGCAAATCAATCTTTATATTTTCATGCTCCCGCAGGGCACCCCTCGTACTCGAGCTAGGCAACTTTCCGCTACGCGGCTCCCTCCTAGCTCGGCACGATACTTCCCTGCTCGCGCTTGCCAACAACAATGTAGATTTGCTGTCTACCGGCTCATCTAGTAATAAACAGTCACTTATTACGAATTAGCGAAGCGCTTCGCTATACCGTGAAGTACCTTAACTACAGTGTCCATGCCCTCGGCTGTGATGTGCTCCATTGGGCCGTGGAAGTTGTAGCCGCCTGTGCCAAGGTTTGGACATGGCAATCCCATAAATGAAAGACGGGCTCCATCTGTGCCGCCACGGATTGCAACAGCCTTTGGATTTTCACCAGCATCCTTTAATGCCTCAAAAGCATAATCTATAAGGAACATGTGAGGCTTAATCATCTCTAGCATATTCTGGTACTGATCCTTAATGGTAAGCTCACAAGTACCCTCACCATACTTCTGGTTGATGATGTTTGATGCGTGCTCCATAACCTGCTTCTTCTCTGCGAACTTATCAGCATCATGATCACGAATGATGTAAGAAAGCTCTGCTGCTGCAACATCACCTGTCATATCTGTAAGATGGAAAAAGCCCTCGTAACCTTCTGTCTGACTAGGTGTCTGTGTTGGTGGAAGCATGCCATTAAATTCCATAGCAACAAGTGCTGCATTTACCATGATATCCTTTGCATCACCTGGATGAATATTAACACCGTTGAACTTAACTGAAGCTGATGCTGCATTAAAGTTCTCATATTCTACAGCATTTTCCTCGCCGCCATCTACCGTATATGCGAAGTCAGCACCAAAACGCTTAACATCAAAATGATCTGCCCCAGCACCAATTTCTTCATCTGGTGTAAAGCCAATGCAAATCTTTCCGTGTGGCATATCGCTGTTAATAAGCTCCTCGGCAAATGTCATAATCTCGGCAATACCTGACTTATCATCAGCACCAAGAAGTGTTGTTCCATCTGTGTGGATAAGGGTTCGACCCTTTAATGTCTTAAGATGTGGGAAGTCTGCCACCTTGATAGTACGCCCACTATTTCCAAGTACAACATCCTCACCATCATAGTTTTCAACAACTACAGGCTTAACATTCTCACCTGAAAAATCTGGTGCTGTATCCATGTGAGCAATAAAGCCAACTGCCTTTTTATCTTCGTAACCTGGTGTTGCAGGAATTGAGGCGTAGACATAACACTTATCATCAACCTCTGCGTTAGTAACACCGATTGAATGAAGCTCCTCAACAAGCTTCTTTGCCAGATCAAACTGTCTAGCTGTTGATGGTACTGTAGTACTATCTTCATCACTTGTAGTGTAAACCACTACGTAATTTAGTAATCTCTCGTAAGCTCTCATAATAATCTCCATTTCTATTTATATTAATCCGTATGTTCTAAGTATGTATAACCATACGGTAAGTGTAAAAGCTGAAAGAATCGTAGTCAGCATCACTATTCCCGCTGAAACGGTTCCATTATAACCCATAGATTTTGCCATGACAAATGTAGACACTGTGGTTGGTGAGCTTGTCATTATAAGCACTGCAATCAATCTATCATGGGTATACCCCATTGAAACTGCAATAGGTATTATTATCATTCCAAGTCCAATTAGCTTTAAAAAAGTTGCAAGCCCTGTAGGCCACAGCTTTGTAATAGCTTCTTTGAAATGGAAGCTGGCGCCAAGAGCCATAAGACCAAGTGGTGTTGCTAAACAGCTGACGTAGTTAAGTGTCTTTGGCAAAAGTATTGGAACAGGAATAAAAGCTCTAACAATACCAAGCATTACCCCGATGATAATCGGGTTCGTAATAACACCCCAAAGTGTCTTTCTCATTAATGCTCCTGTTAATTTGCCCTCGCCCTGCCCAAGCGTAAGAACAATCACAGCAAATACATTGTAAAGAGGCACAGCGCCAATAATCATAAGTGGCGTCATACCTGCATTGCCGTATAGATTAGTGGCAATCCCCACGCCCAAAAGTGCTGCGCTACTTCTGTAAGTACCTTGGACAAATTCCGGCCTAATCTCCTTTTCTTTAAAAAGAAAAGATAACGTATATGCGATAATAATAGAAAGAACTGTTGCCAAAAGACAAAACAATACGAACTTTGCGTCCCACAGCTCCTCTACATCAGATGTAGCAAGCTCCTTGTAAACAAGCACTGGAAGTGCCACCTTGAAAACAAAATTATTTAACCCTTTAGTAAGTCCATCATTGAATATATTAATCTTTTTAAACACATAACCCAAAACCATTAATAGAAATATGGGCACTGTAGCATTAAGACAAAATAACAAATTCGCAAGCATCACTAACCTCTTTATCTACTTCCAAATAGCCATAAATAAGGGGTCCAGTATAAAAACTAGACCCCTTTATAATCGTTTTGAATTATTGTGAAATCATAAACTCCAAAAGTCTTTTCGCATCATCTGGCTCATAAGCAATAATCTCAAGCTCAGGAATACTCTCATCTGCCTGGAAAACGTTAGCAAGTGAAACAAACTGAGAAAGCTTTGACTTAAGATTAAGTCTATCACCCTCGCCTGTTACTAACTCAACTCTGCCCTGGCAGCTATCAATAACTTTAAAAAATGCTTCTGTGTCTTTAATGTTAGTAATCTTCATATATACCTCCTTGTAGGTAAAACAAACAATTAACCTTCATTAGCTATATAATAGCAAAATTTTAGGCATTCTACAATCTGTCGTTCACTAAACATTAAATCTGAATGTAATTACATCGCCATCAGCTACAACGTATTCCTTGCCTTCCATACGAACAAGGCCCTTTTCCTTGGCAGCTGTCATAGAACCATTTGCCATAAGGTCATCATAGCTTACAACCTCTGCCTTGATGAATCCACGCTCGAAATCTGTGTGAATCTTACCAGCAGCCTGTGGAGCCTTGGTACCCTTCTTAATAGTCCAAGCTCGTGTCTCGTCCTCACCTGATGTAAGATAAGAGATAAGGCCAAGCAATCTGTATGAAGCAGTAATAAGCTTATCAAGACCAGACTCTTCAAGTCCCATAGCCTCTAGGAACTCCTGCTTTTCTTCCTCTGACTCAAGCTCTGAAATCTCCTGCTCAATCTGGGCAGAAATAACGAATACCTCAGAACCTTCCTTTGCTGCGTACTCTCTAACAGCCTGAACGTTCTTGTTGTTAGCGCCATCATCTGCAAGATCCTCATCCTCTACATTAGCAGCATAGATAACCGGCTTTGCTGTAAGAAGATTGTACTCCTTGAAGTAACCTTCTTCATCCTCGTCATTAAGCTCGAAAGTCTTAGCCATGTTGCCGGCTTCCATGTGCTCAAGAAGTCGCTTTTGCATAGCTGCTTCCTTCTGAAGTGTCTTATCCATACGAGCGCTACGCTCTGTCTTAGAATACCTGCGCTCCATAACTTCCATATCTGAGAAAAGAAGCTCAAGGTTGATTGTTTCGATATCACGGAGTGAATCGATGCTGCCATCAACGTGAACTACATTAGCATCCTCGAAGCAACGTACCACATGAACGATTGCATCTACCTCACGGATGTTTGCAAGGAACTGGTTTCCAAGTCCCTCACCCTTTGATGCACCCTTTACAAGACCAGCGATATCTACAAATTCGATTGTAGCTGGTACTGTCTTCTTAGAGTTGTACATCTTTGTAAGAGCATCAAGACGCTTATCAGGTACTGATACAACGCCTACGTTTGGATCGATTGTAGCAAATGGATAGTTTGCTGCAAGTGCTCCTGCCTTTGTAAGTGAATTAAAAAGTGTTGATTTTCCAACGTTTGGAAGTCCCACAATGCCAAGCTTCATGGTAATTTATCTCCTTTAATCTATATCTTTTTATGATGATTTGTAAAATTTAGTCTAAACCTTATGTATATTACCACATTTCTATTTATTTCTCTACCCTGCATAATAAAAGGCCAGTACATATCAGTCCTCAGGGTACTGGTCTATGTAAGGTACTTATTCAATTCTACAAAGCCGAAGTTATCGAACTCTTTAACATAAAAATGTATCTTATCAAATATCAACTTATCATCAATTGTGTTAAAGCAATCTACATACTAATATCTGAACTTTTTCTTTTCTAACATTTTTATTTTTACTATCATAATCAGTACACAATAAACCGCCAAGTGCATACATATCAGCATCATCTCTCTTGGTTCAAAATAACTATTGCTTCCCAAAGATTTTAGTCCATCAGTGATAGGCGGGAGTATAAAGTTCAAAATACTAAATGCTGATGAACAATCAATCAGTCCCTCCTTAGAGACTGCAAGCATGGAAATCGCTATTGCTCCTATTATCGCATCCCTTCTCTTTCTAAAAATTCTTGGGTGAAAAAAATCTCCTGTCATCATACCCCCGAGTCCACACATGAAAATATGTACCCCTCCACATGCAATATCTGCAAGTTCCATCTGCCTGGTAAATCTGCCATTATCCATTAAAAACAGTATCGTAGGCACTAATGTCAGCACAAGTGTATAGCATAAATCCAATGTAATTAATAACAGTTCGCGCGAAAAGTAATAGCTATGAATGTCCAAACAATGCAGGAATAGCGTTTCTTCATATATATCATTCTCTCCACCATTCAAGTATATAGACAGAAACAGACATATAAAGTATATGAAAAGCGCAGACAGTAAAAAACTACCACATATATCATGCGGTACTACAGAATACATTACTCCGAGAAAAATCAGAGTGACAACTGTAGGAATCGTTAATGTAGAGCTTTTCTTCAGCATTTTTAACCTTAATCTATATATTTCAATCAAGTTTCTCAATCCCAACAATTTCCCAACCCTCATCGTATAGTTTTAGCACCATTTCCTTTAACACTGCTTCCTTTACTGTAATTTCATACCTATCACCATTACTTTTCATACCAAGCCAAGCTTGTAGCTTGGGGCATTTTCTAACATAGACCAAATATTGTAACTCTCCTGGGTTCTTTACTTCCATGAGTTTTCCTTTATCTATCGTATAGACCTTGTCAGACAACTCATTTATCAGCATCTTCTCATGACAAGCCATGAAGATCGTAACTCCCTTGTTCCTCAATTCATTCATTTTTGTTATGAACAGTTTCTGAGAGTCTGCATCCTGACCTGAAAGAGGTTCATCAAGAAAAATCACATCCCGCGGTGCAAGAATAGCCTGAATAACTCCTACTTTTTGAAGGCTTCCCTTCGATAGTTTGTTTAATCTTGTTTTGATCATGGATTCCAAGTAGAATTCACTGATCAGTTCATTCACTAGCGAAAAATCCACTCGTTCTATCCTGGCAATGCCTTGAAGATAATCAATCATCGATATTTCCATACCTGGAAACTTTTCAGGTACATAAGCGAATTTAAGTTTCTTTTGATACACTATTTTCCCAGAGCTTAACGAAACAATGCTAGCTAATAGCTTAAGCATTGTACTTTTGCCACATCCATTATGTCCACATAATGCTATGGATTCTCCTTCGGCAAATTCATGTGAAATATTATTTATCACATACTTACCATCATATACCTTTGATGCATTTTCAAGTGTAATTACTTTTTTGTTTAGACTCATAATTATTCTATGCCTTTAAATCATAATTATCTGGCTGCAACAAACATAAAAAATGCAAACTCAGATTTGTCGATTTCACTGTCTTCAATTATACAGAATCCTCATCCAGTAAGGAATACACAATTTCAAAAGTGCTAATAGCTAATAAAAAAGGACAGCTATCTCTTTCGAAATAACTGTCCTATGTAAAAAGCCTAGGTGTGACTACCCCTCCTAGGTTTACCTATTCTATTTGGCATGAAACGTTTCCAAATTGATTAATATGTGCCATTTTTTTGCCATGTCAAAATCTTTTTACATACCGTAATTGAGTTGTCTCCTGTAATAAGCTCCTCTATATGACTTGCACATCTCCAGAGCAGTACAAAAAGCAAAATTTCTCTTAGTACTGCCCAAATCGCACACCAAGAGCAGTACTACAAGCAAATTTTTTCTCAGTACTGCCCAAATTGCGCATCAAGGGCAGTGCTACAGGCAAAATCTCTCTCAGTACTGCCCAAATTGCGCATCAAGGGCAGTGCTACAGGCAAAATCTCTCTCAGTACTGCCC
>JAGBJE010000221.1 GCA_017934625.1 Pseudobutyrivibrio sp.
CTCAGTATGTAGATTTAGAAGGAAACGCATCTATGGACGAGGAATGGAACATCAACGGAAGCTTCGCTGCTATCGAGGGTATTACTAGCCCTGATGGTAGAGTTTACGGTAAGATGTGCCATGCCGAGCGTAAGGGTGATGGTGTTTCAATTAACATCTACGGCAATCAGGATATGAAGTTGTTTGAGTCTGGCGTAGATTATTTTAGATAAAAACGTAACTCCAAGGTAAATACTACCTTGGAGTTTTAATAAAAAAGAAAAAGGAAGAAATAATGAAAGCATTTTTAATTTTGGAAGACGGGACAGTTTTTGAAGGAACTAGCATTGGTTCAACAAGAGAAGTCATTAGCGAGATTGTTTTCAATACTTCTATGACTGGGTACTTGGAGGTTCTTACAGACCCTTCATATGCGGGACAGGCAGTATGCATGACATATCCACTCATCGGCAATTATGGAATTACTGATGATATGGAAAGCGGCAGACCATGGCCAGATGGATTTATCGTAAGAGAGCTCAGCAGAATCCCATCAAATTTTCGCTGCAAGGGAACTATTCAGGATTTCCTGGTAAAGCACAACATCACTGGCATTTCGGGAATCGATACACGTGCTCTTACTAAAATCCTTAGGGACCGTGGAACTATGAATGGAATGATTACCACAAATGAGCATTTCAACTTTGAAGAGATTAAGCCAAAGCTTGCTGCTTACGCAACAGGTGATGTAGTTTCAAAGGTTACATGCCATGAGAAATCTGTGCTCAAGGGAAATGGTAAGAAGGTTGCACTTTTAGATTTTGGTGCTAAGCGAAACATTGCTAAATCATTAAATGATAGAGGCTGTGAGGTAACAATCTATCCTGCACATACAAAAGCTAAGGAAATCTTAGCGGGAAATCCAGACGGAATTATGCTTTCAAACGGACCAGGAGATCCAAAGGATTGTGGACCTATTATTGACGAGGTTAAAAAGCTATATGAATCAGATGTGCCAATTTTTGCAATTTGCCTGGGACATCAGCTTATGGCGCTTGCAAATGGATTGGATACACACAAGCTTAAGTATGGCCACAGAGGTGGCAATCACCCTGTAAAGGATTTGGAGACTGGCAAGGTTTACATTTCATCACAAAACCATGGTTATGTAGTAGATACAGATGAACTTGATGAAAAGATTGCAGTACCTGCATTTGTAAATGTAAATGATGGAACAAATGAAGGACTTAAATACACAGGAAAGAACATCTTCACTGTTCAGTTCCATCCTGAGGCTTGCCCAGGACCACAGGACAGCGGATATTTGTTTGATAGATTTATTAAGATGATGGGAGGAGAGCAGTAAATGCCAAAGAGAAGTGACATTAAGAAAGTAATGGTGATTGGCTCTGGCCCTATCGTCATTGGTCAGGCAGCAGAGTTTGATTATGCTGGAACACAGGCCTGCCGTTCCCTTAAGGAAGAGGGCATAGAGGTTTGTCTTGTAAACTCTAACCCTGCAACAATCATGACTGATAAGGAAATTGCTGATGAGGTTTACATTGAGCCACTTACAGTAGATGTTTTAAAGCAAATCATTATTAAGGAAAAGCCAGATTCATTGCTTCCAACACTTGGCGGTCAGGCTGGACTTAACCTTGGTATGGAGCTCGCAGAAAGCGGCTTTTTAGAGGAGCAGGGAGTTAAGCTCATCGGTACTACAGCAGAGACAATTTTTAGAGCGGAGGATAGACAGGCATTTAAGGATACCATGGAAAAGCTTGGTGAGCCTGTTGCAGCTTCCCTTGTAGTAAATACAGTTGAAGATGGTATTAAGTTTACAAATACAATCGGCTACCCTGTTGTACTTCGTCCTGCATACACACTTGGTGGTTCAGGCGGTGGTATCGCAAACAATCAGCAGGAATTAGTGGAAATCCTTACAAACGGACTTAGACTTTCACGTGTACATGAGGTACTTGTTGAAAGATGTATCGCTGGCTGGAAGGAAATCGAATATGAGGTAATGCGTGATGCCAACGGCAACTGCATCACCGTTTGTAACATGGAAAACATCGACCCTGTTGGTGTACATACAGGTGATTCAATCGTAGTTGCTCCTTCACAGACACTTGGAGATAAGGAATATCAGATGCTTCGTACATCAGCACTTCGTATCATTGACGAACTTGGTATCACAGGTGGCTGTAACGTACAGTATGCTCTTCATCCAGAAAGCTTTGAGTACTGTGTAATCGAGGTAAACCCTCGTGTATCTCGTTCATCAGCGTTAGCATCCAAGGCAACAGGTTATCCTATAGCAAAGGTTGCAGCAAAGATCGCACTTGGATATACACTTGATGAGATTCCAAATGCCATTACAAAGAAGACTTATGCATCATTTGAGCCAATGCTTGACTACTGTGTAGTTAAGATTCCACGTCTTCCATTTGATAAGTTCATCACAGCACAGCGTAAGCTTACAACTCAGATGAAGGCTACTGGTGAGGTAATGTCTATCTGCAACAATTTCGAAGGTGCATTGATGAAGGCAATTCGTTCATTAGAGCAGCATGTAGATTCACTTCTTAGCTACGATTTTTGCGATATGACAGATGATGAGCTTGAGGAAGCCCTTAAAGTAGTAGATGATAGAAGAATATATTGCATAGCAGAAGCCCTTAGACGAGGAGCTTCATATGAGCAGATTCACGAAATCACAAAGATAGATTTATGGTTCATTGATAAGATAAAGATTCTTGTTGAGATGGAGCTTAGACTTCAGCAGGAAGAGCTTACTGTAGAGCTTCTTAAGGAAGCAAAGAGAATCGAATTTCCTGATAATGTCATCGCACGCTTAAATGGCAAGATGACAGAGGAAGAAGTTAGAAAGATGCGTTATGACAACGGTATCGTTGCTGCATACAAGATGGTTGATACCTGTGCAGCAGAGTTTGATGCCATGACACCTTACTACTACAGCGTTTACGGTAGTGAGAATGAGGCTGTAGAGACTAAGGATAGAAATAAGGTTCTTGTTCTTGGTTCTGGTCCTATCAGAATCGGTCAGGGTGTTGAGTTTGACTACTGTTCAGTTCATGCTACATGGTCTTTTGCTAAGGAAGGTTGGGAGACAGTTATTGTCAACAACAATCCAGAAACAGTTTCAACAGACTTTGATATAGCAGACAAGCTTTACTTCGAGCCTCTTACGAATGAGGATGTAGAATCAATCGTAAATCTTGAAAAGCCAGACGGAGCTATTGTACAGTTCGGTGGTCAGACAGCTATCAAGCTTACAGAGCATCTTATGAAAATCGGCGTGCCAATCCTTGGTACAAAGGCAGAGGATGTAGATGCAGCAGAAGATAGAGAGCTCTTTGATGAAATCCTTGAGCAGACAAAGATTCCACGTGCTGCTGGTGGAACAGTTTTCACAGCAGAGGAAGCAAAGGAAGTAGCAAATCGCTTGGGCTACCCAGTGCTTGTTCGTCCTTCATATGTTCTTGGCGGTCAGGGCATGCAGATTGCCTTTAATGATGATGAGATTGAAAAGTTTATGGATATCATCAATCAGATTGCTCAGGATCATCCAATCCTTGTAGATAAGTATTTACAGGGTAAGGAGATTGAGGTTGATGCAATCTGCGATGGTGAAAATATCCTTATCCCTGGTATCATGGAGCATATTGAGCGTACAGGTATCCACTCTGGTGATAGTATCAGTGTATATCCTGCCCACACTATCACACAGGATATCAAGGACAAGATTGTAGATTACACAGAGCGCCTTGCTAAGGCACTTCACGTACTTGGTATGATTAACATCCAGTTCATTGCAATGGATGGCGAGGTGTATGTAATCGAGGTTAATCCACGAAGCTCTCGTACAGTTCCATACATCAGCAAGGTTACTGGTATTCCAATCGTAGACCTTGCAGCAAAGGCAATACTTGGTCACAAGATTACTGAGATGGGATATAAGCCAGGTCTTCAGCCTGAGGCAGATTACATCGCAATCAAGATGCCTGTGTTCTCATTTGAAAAGCTACGTGGCGCTGAGATTAGCCTTGGACCTGAAATGAAATCTACAGGTGAGTGCTTAGGAATAGCAAAGACCTTTGAGGAAGCTCTTTACAAAGCATTCCTTGGAGCTGGAGTGGTACTTCCAAAGCATAAGCAGATGATTATCACTGTTAAGGATGCTGACAAGCCAGAGGCACTTGA
>JAGBJE010000222.1 GCA_017934625.1 Pseudobutyrivibrio sp.
AAAATTTTAATTGCAAGGTATTACTTGCAGATGAAGTAGCAGCCACTCTTATGCAGGCAGGAACACAGTGCTTTGAGGCAGTGGTAGGTCTGCCATGGCCTGAGAGCATTGTAGGGGCTGACGGACAGATTAATCGTCCTCTTATGGCAAAGCTTATGTTTGCTGATGACAGCTTGCGAGAGGCAGTGAATGGCATAGTGCATCCTGCGGTAGAAAAGGAAGTACTAAATCAGGTAGAGACCGAACGAAAAAGCCACAATATAGAGTACTTTTTCTTTGAAGCTGCATTGCTCATAGAATGTGGATATGGTAAACTTGTTGATGAGATGTGGTATGTATATGCTACAGAGGATGTGCGAACCAAACGTCTTATGCAGTCCCGTGGCTATGATATTGAAAGAATCAAAAATACCATCATGTCTCAACGTAGCGATGCTTCTTTCAGAGAGCACGCAGATAGGATTATTGATAATAGTGGCAACGAGGAAGAAACCTTGTGTCAGCTTAAGACCATATTGTCAGAATAATTTTTCCGAGGAGAGTAGTTTATGGAGACGAAGGATATTGTATTTGGACTTGATATTGGTACCAGAAATGTTATTGGTACTGTGGGGTATTTAGATGGGGATGAGTTTCACGTCATCGCCCAGGACCTTAGGGAGCATGACACTCGTGCCATGCTGGATGGTCAGATTCACGATATTGGCCGCGTAGGCGCTACCTGTGATGAGGTTAAAAAGGTACTTGAGGAAAAGACCGGCTTTAATCTTACAGAAGTATGTATTGCTGCCGCTGGTCGTGTGCTTCGTACAGTCACCACCCATGTGGAGATGGAATATCCAGAAGAGACAGTTGTTACTGGTGAGGATTTGCATACTCTTGATATGATGGGTATTGAGCAGGCCGGTAAGGAGCTTAAGGGTGACGAAGATAAGAAATACAAATTCTTCTGTGTAGGCTATTCTACAGTTAAATATTATTTGAATGGTGATGTTTTCACATCACTGGAAGACCACAAGGCAGAGGTTATTGGAGAGGACATTATCGTAACATTTCTTCCAGAGGATGTTGTAGATGGCCTTTATTCTGCTGTTGGTAAGGCAGATCTTTCTGTTGCTAATCTTACATTGGAGCCTATTGCGGCTATCAATGTAGCTATTCCTCAGAATTTTAGAATGCTGAATATCGCCCTTATAGATGTAGGTGCAGGTACATCCGATATCTGTGTCACCAGGGATGGCAGTATCATTGCATACGGCATGATTCCTATGGCAGGTGATGAGCTTACAGAGGTTTTGGTTCACGAATTCCTGGTTGATTTTGCTACAGCTGAGACCATCAAGCGTGCGTCAACAGAGGGTGGCGATATCACCTACGAAGATATTATGGGCATCAGCCATACCATCAAATCTGAGGAGGTATGGAAGCTTACAGATCCAGTCATGGAAAAGATTGCCCATGAGGTGGCTTCAAAGATTCAGGAGCTTAATGGTGGCAAATCAGTATCTGCTGCCTTTGTAGTAGGCGGTGGTGGCAAGGTTCATGGCTTCACTGAGGCTCTTGCTAAGGATCTTAAGATTGTGCCAGAGCGTGTTGCTCTTCGTGGCGAGGAAGTCATGAAGAACATCATTTTCGAGGAAGAGGATGTTAAGAAGGATTCACTTCTTGTTACACCTATTGGAATCTGCCTCAATTACTACGAGACAAAGAACAACTTCATCATGATTCACTTTAACGGTGAGATGATGAAATTATATGATAATGGACAGCTTACTATTGTGGACGCTGCAATGCAGGCAGGCTTTTCTGCTGATCAGCTATTCCCAAGACGTGGCCGTGAGGTAAACTTCACAGTCAATGGCGTATCCAGAATGATTCGTGGTACAGAGGGAGAATCTGCAGTAGTTACAATGAATGGACGCGCTGTTGGCATTAACACGCCGTTAGAGTTTAACGCAGATGTTACCTTGGTGCCATCTACAGTTGGTGAAGGCGGCACTGGTACTATTGCTGATTTGGCAGAGTTTACCACAGATTATCTGTATTTTACAGTATGTGGACACAGGGTTAAGTGCCCTAAGTTTGTAGAGGTTAATGGTTCTATGGAGCCACCTACATACATTATCAAGGAAGGGGATGTTATTGAAACACGCCCATTCTATACAGTTGGACAGCTTGCAGAATTCATGGATGTTACTATAGATGACAGATATGAGATTCTTGTTAATAATCGTCCATCTGGCTATGATTCTTTGGTATATGAGAATTTCGTTATCGATTGGACTACTACATCACCAGTGGCCTATGCTGGGGATTATATAGTAGAGGATGGCGAGGGAATGCCAGAGGATTATGTTCCACCACAGGCTGAAGAGGAGCCTGTTAAGGATGCCAGAACAAAGATTAAAATAGAAACAGTTGATTTGCCAATTAAGATTAATGGCAAGAATATGGTGCTTTCAGGAAAGAAGGATTACATCTTTGTAGATATCTATAATCTCATTGATTTCGATCCTAATGCAGGAAATGGAAGACCTCTTGTCATCAGAATAAATGGTGAGAAATGCGGATATGCCGACGAGCTTCACGCTAATGATGAGGTGGAGTGTTACTGGCAGTAAAAATAGGAGGGGCCCAGCTTGCTGGGAAGAACCTGTTTTTCACGGCAGGTCCATTGCCGTAGGCAATTTGCATGGACCTTGCCTTCCCGTAAAAAGGAAAAATATAGAAGACTTAAAATAGAAAGATATTAGATATAATGGATTTTTTTAGTATTGCAAGTGGTAGTAGTGGAAATTGCATCTGTGTGGGGGATGACCACACCCATGTAATGATTGATGCAGGTATTTCAGGAAAGCGCATAGAGGCTGGTATGAACAAATATGATTACACAACAGCCGATATGAATGGGTTACTTGTGACTCATGAGCATTCAGACCATGTGTCTGGACTTGGGGTTGTTTCCCGCAAATATCATATTCCCATTTATGCTACTGCTGGTACAATTCGTGCTATTCGTTCAATGAAAAGTTTGGGGGCTATCGATGATAGCCTCTTTCATGTTATAAAGCCTGGTGAGGACTTTAATCTGGGTACTCTTACAATCCACCCATTTCATATCAGTCATGATGCCGCTGATCCAGTTGCATATCGTATAGAAAATAATAAATCAAAGGTTGCAGTCTGCACTGACTTAGGGTATTATGACAACAATATAATTGAAAACCTCACTGGTCTTGATGCTATGCTTCTTGAAGCAAATCATGATATTCACATGTTGGAGGTAGGGGCATACCCATATCCTCTTAAGCAGAGAATCCTTGGAGATTACGGTCATTTATCAAATGAAGCCAGCGGTAAGCTTTTAAGCCAGGTGCTCCACGATAACGTAAAGCACGTTTTTCTAGGACACCTTAGCCATGAGAACAACTACCCTGATTTGGCTTACGAAACAGTTCGCCTGGAGGTAACCATGGACAAAAGCACTCCATACACTGGCGCCGACTTCAACATCACCGTAGCCTCACGCATCGACGTATCCGAGAGGGTGGTTATGTAAGGTTTGTCAATGAGCATGTTAATAGGCTACACAACCTAGGCAAGCGCGAGCAAGAGGGCCCCATTCAGTTAAGGAGGGACCCTTTAGGGAGGTTCCCTTGACTGAAATGGGAGATGGCTTGCGGGAGCATGAAACACTAAGCTGTCTATTAACAGGCGGATTACACTTGTAGTATGGAAGGAGAAACAATGGAGAATAAGGTTATTATTACAGTTGTAGGTAAAGACACAGTAGGCATTATTGCCCGTATCTGTACATATTTGGCAGAAAACGGTGTAAATGTTTTAGATATTACACAGACTATTGTGCAGGGTTATTTTAACATGATGATGATAGTTGATATTAATACAGCATCTAAAAGCTTTGGTGACCTTCAGACAGACCTTGAAAAGCTTGGGGATGAAATCGGAGTTCAGGTAAAGGCTCAGAAGGAAGAGATTTTCGAGAAGATGCACCGATTATAAGTGATTAATCGAGCATAGCGAAGAGAAATCACTTATCACGGCGCACCCTTTTTTCCGAAGGAAATCCTGGATGGGTGCTGCCTTCCTGTAATTGTATTGTAACTAGGAGAATAATCATGGTAAACATAAAAGAAGTCATCGAAACAAATAAAATGGTAGAGGAGCAGACTCTTGATGTCCGCACTATCACCATTGGCATCAGCTTACTAGAATGCATAGATGCAGATTTAAAGCTTTTAAATGAAAAGATATATCATCGTATTACAACAGTAGCAAAGGATTTGGATAAGGTCGCAAAGGAAATCGAGAGGGACTATGGTATTCCAATTGTAAACAGACGAATC
>JAGBJE010000223.1 GCA_017934625.1 Pseudobutyrivibrio sp.
AGGCCGGCAAGGGATTTGCTGTTGTAGCAGATGAAATCAGAGCGTTGTCAGAGCACACAAAGGAATCTGCTGAAGAGATAGCATCTACAATTGATGATTTGATTAAGCGAGTAGATACTGCATCTGCTAATATGCAACGTAGTGTTGATTCTGCAACAGAGCAAAGTGAAATGATTGTAGAGACTGGTGAGAAGTTTGAAATAATCCTTGAAAAGATTACAGATTTGAGCCGAAGAGTTGCTGCTATTTCAGATAATGTAGAAGGCTGTGTTGATGCTAATGGCAAGGTAATGGATGCCATCAGCAATCTGTCTGCCACATCAGAAGAGGTGGCTGCATCCTCTGAATCCAGCATCACTATTAGCAAGGACTGCGAGAGTGATATGGAGGTTACCAAGAATATCCTTCATGAGATTTTGCAGATTTCCAGAAAAGGAATAAAAAATATATAAAGTTTCCAAAGAATCATCCGATAACTAAGATATAAAACAAAAAGAGTTGTCCAAAGCTTTCGGAACAATTCTCCATTATCCGATTTGGCAAAGGTCTTACCGGTTGATGCGAAGTGAAGTAATCTTTAGGATGATTCGTGAAAGGAAACTAGATATGAAATTTACAGTAATTGGATAGGGGCTGCTTTCTAATTTTAAGAATTGGAAGGCAGCTCATTTTTTGCTATAATCAGTTTAATGATTTAAAGCGATAGAGAGGATGATGATTATGGTTATTTCAAAGAATATGGAAAGCCTTGTGGCTGGTAGTTCGGTAATTAGAAAGCTATTTGAGGAAGGATTGCAGATGGCCCAGGTAGTGGGCAAGGAGAATGTGTATGATTTCAGCTTAGGTAATCCTGCATCACCTGTACCAGATGAGGTTAAGGCTGCAATAAATGATGTGCTTGCAAACAACAGCGAAGCCTATGTCCACGGCTACATGAAAAATGCAGGCTTTGATGAGACTAGGGAAGCGGTGGCAAATCATCTTAATAAGAGCTTTGCCATGGACTATGATAAGGACGATATCATTATGACAGTAGGTGCAGCAGGCGCAATGAACTGCATCTTCAGGGCAATGCTAAATACAGATGATGAGGTTATTGCTTTTGCCCCATTCTTTGGAGAATACAAAAACTATGCTGCTAACTACGGTGGAAAGCTTGTGGTAGTTCCAGCCAGCCTGCCAGATTTTGACCTTAATTTAGCTGAGCTTGAAAATAAGATTACCGAGAAAACAAAATGTATCATTGTAAATAATCCTAATAATCCATCAGGTAGAATCTACCCTAAGGAAACTATCGAAAAGCTAAAGGAAATAATTGTAAAGGCTGAGGAGAAGGTGGGACATCCTATTTATGTGCTTTGCGATGAGCCATACAGGGAGCTTGCCTACGACAACACTCCTGTGCCATATATTCCATCAATTATCAAAAACAGTATCTATATCTATTCCTACAGTAAGACACTGTCTTTGCCAGGGGAGCGTATTGGATATCTGGCCTTATCTAAGCAGGCGGAGGGTTACAGTGAGCTTATAGGAGCTCTTGTTGTAGCAAACAGATGCTTGGGCTATGTAAATGCTCCATCCCTATTCCAGCTTGTGATAGGCAGATGTCAGGATGTAGGGGTTGATTTGGATTTTTATGATAGAAACAGAAAATTGCTTTATAGCAAGCTGACAGAGCTTGGCTTTGAAGTGGTAAAGCCAGAGGGAGCCTTCTATCTACTTGTAAAATCACCATTTGAAGATGAAAATGAGTTTGTAGAGCTTGGCAAGAAACAGCATATAATCATGGTTTCTACAACTACATTCGGCTGTCCAGGTTATGTAAGAATCGCTTATTGTGTTGATTACAAAATGATAGAAAGATCAATAAGTGCATTTGAAAAATTGGCAATTGAATGCAATATTAGATAAATAAATTAAATTGGGTAGTAAGCAACATAAATATTTTAAAGTTTATTCACAATTTAATGGTAGTATAACCCTATCGAATTATGTTTAGGGGTATTACTTATGGACAAGATTGGTCAGCTTAAGAATAATCATGATGATTTAACAGGCTTATTAGAAAAGCAAAGCTTCTACATTTGCGCTCAAGAATTGATTGATACAGCTTGTGATATTAAAGAGCTTGCATTTATCTTTTTTGATATGGATAACTTTAAGCTGTTTAATGCAAACTATGGCTTTGAAAAGGGCGATGAGCTGCTTGTTGAAATTGGCAGGATAATACAGGATGTGTGCAAAAACCAGCTTGTCGCACGTTTTTCAGGGGACCACTTTGTTGTATGTACGAATAAATCCCAAATTATAAATTCCATTACTGAAATACGTAGTAAAGTAAAGCAGATTCAAAAGAATATTAACCTGGAATTAAAGGCTGGAATATATGTGTTGGATGGGGCTACAACAGATGCCATCAGATGTAGTGACAGGGCAAGAATGGCCTGTGCCAGCATCAAGAAAAAATACGATGTTTCTTATAGATTCTACGATGAAGAGCTGGGGGGATCTTTAATTCGTAAGCAATATATTCTTGATAATCTGGATGAAGCGTTAGAGCAGGGCTATATCACGGTTTATTATCAACCAATAGTTCGTGCTCTAAGTGGTGATGTGTGTGCCTGTGAGGCGCTTGTTAGGTGGATAGACCCTGTTAAGGGGATAGTATACCCAAATGAATTTATTTCTGTATTAGAGGAATATAGATTTGTTTACAAGCTTGATAGTTATGTTATTGAGCACGTTTTCAAGGATATCGCAAGATTGCGAGATGAGGGGCAGTCACCTATTCCAATATCTATTAATCTATCCAGGATAGATTTTGAAGCTCTTGATATTGTTCCATATATCGATGAATTAGCAGCTAAATATAACATCAATCCCAATCTGTGTCGTTTTGAGATAACAGAAGGGGTTTTGATGGAAAATCCTCACTTTATACAAAAGCAAATTCGGCGCCTGAGAGATAAAGGTTATGGCGTGTGGATGGATGATTTTGGAAGTGGATACTCTTCACTTAATGTTCTAAAGAATTTTGAGTTTGACTTGGTAAAAATTGACATGGAATTTTTGCGGGATTTTGACTCTTCTGATGATGGGAAAATCATAATCAAACATTTGATTTCTATGATAAAAAACTTAGGCTTTCACACTCTTGCAGAGGGTGTTGAAAGTCAAGAACAATACGAATTTCTTAAAGGTCTTGGATGCGAATTGATTCAAGGCTATCTGATAGGCCGTCCTATGCCTTTAGATGAGGGCATGGCAATTCTAGATAGATTAGGCATAAAATACGAAAGCACCGACGATAGAGAATTTTATAATACAGTTGGAAAAATCGATTTATTAAAACAGAATCCTCTTGAAGGAGCGTGGAATTCTGTAGAGGCATATACACTTCCATTGGCTATAGGAATTATTAGAGCTGGGAAGTGGAAGTATGTTTATGCTAACGAAGGATTTTACAGGGAAATGAAAATCCTAAGACGAGAATCGTTAGTTGAAATTGAAGAGTTGATTAATAATCCAGACTGGGGATGGCTTCAGAGAGATGCTTTTTGGGAGTTGTGTTTTTCAAGTAAAAAAGCGGCTGCAGTCAGGAGTATGGAATTTGTGGCAAAAGGCCAGATAGTTAATGTTAGAGTAAGACACATTGCTACAAACGAGCTTACTGGAGATGTGGCATATATCACTGCTATAAGAACTCTTTCCAAAATAGAAAACGATAGTATGGAGCATAAAATCAATATCGTTAGCAATTATCTGTTCTCATTATATGAATGTATTGATTTATTCGAACTTAATAATCGCTTTATGGAAAACATTTTTTTATCAGACGGACGTTTACATGTTAATTGTAAAAGTAAGCTTCCAAAGGATTTCATACTAAAAATGGCTGATAAAAGGGTTCACGAAGATGATAGGAAACTGTTCCTTAATCATTTGGACATGGACACAGTAAAGGATAGGGTTTCTAACGAACCAAACGGAGTAAGTGTAAAATTTATCAGAATTTTAAACAAGTATAATCAATATGTGTGGAAAGCAGTATTTGTCCGTGTAGTTACATATATGGAAAGCGAAGTAATGCTTGTATGCGTAAGCGAGGCATCAAACGATATTATTAAATACATGGATGCTTACATAGAGGGCGGGAAAGTAGAAATGTATAAGAGCTTCTATGCGCTAAGCGAAAATGCCGACCAGTATGCGCTAGATAATATTTTGCGACTTGTTCCAGTTGGTGTTTTCTGGAAGGATAGGGAGCGTAGATTTGTTGGAGCAAATAAAATGTTCCTGGATTATTATGGCCTAAAATCAATTGATATGATTAAGGGAAAAACTGATGAGGATATGGGCTGGCATATTAATCCTGAGCCTTTTATGAAAGACGAAATAGATGTAATAACTAAGGGAAGAATAATAAAAAACGTAGAAGGCGAATGCATAGTAAATGGTGAAGTCAGAAAGATTGCTGCCAGCAAGCAACCGTTTATTGTAGATGGAGCAATTATTGGATTAATAGGCTTTTTTAGCGATATAACAGAGCAATATGAAGAAAAATTAAAGCTGGAGCATTTATCAAATACTGATGAGCTTACCGGAATGCTAAATAGAAGAGCCTTTGATGCGATTATCGAAAAGTATATAAAACAATTTGATTTAGACGAAACAGATTTCTCAGTACTTATTATTGACATTGATAAATTTAAGCAGATTAACGACATGTATGGACATGATTTTGGAGATAAAGTATTAAAGGAATCTGCATCAATCATAAGAAATATTACAGCAAATAGTAGTGTTGCCTTTAGAATAGGCGGTGATGAATTTGCAATACTGCATCAATATAAATCTTATGAGGAAATAAAAAGCATAACACAGGAAATTTATATAAAGTTCGAAAAAATCAATTGTATAGGAGGAATGAATGTAAAGGTTAGAGCATCAGTAGGTGCAGCAGTGTATTCAATGACAAAGGATGTACACAGCTTGATGAACGCAGCAGATAAAGAGATGTATATCGATAAGGAAAAGCATAAATGGCAAGAGCCTAAGGATGAATCCCGGGATATAAGCAAAAACCTGTACAAAAAATAATTATTTGATTTGTTGAATTTGACCGAAAATGATTATTTGTGACTATTTATGATTGAGTTTGATTGCATGATTAAAGAAATGATGTTATTCTACTTTTAGAACAATCAAAAGTAATCGAAATTGTTCAAGGGGTGTATGAAATGCTTACAGAAGAACGAAGGACAAGAATAGTCGAGATAGTCAATGAAAAAAAGGCGGTATCAGTTAATGAGCTTGTAGAGCTGTTAGATACATCAGCTGCTACAATACGCAGGGATATTACTGAATTAAACAAGGCGCAGCTTTTAGTTAAGGTCTTTGGAGGCGCTACAGCCAAGTCATCCTTGGATGTTAATACTAAGGAAGATGCAGTAGGCCAGAAGGCTAAGAAGTATGTAGCTGAGAAGGATTTAATCAGTAGATATGCGGCAAGCCTCATAATGGATAACGATTTTGTCTACATCGATGCAGGCACCACTACACTTAGTTTGATTGATTACATAGAAAATCGAAATGCTAAATTCATCACCAACGGTGTAGTTCACGCTAAGAAGCTGATGGATAGAGGCTTAGAAACCATCATGATTGGAGGTCGCCTAAAGGCATCTACTGAGGCAGTGGTAGGTCCTGATTGTGTGGAATTCATACGCAAGTATCATTTTACAAAGGCTTTTATGGGAACTAACGGAATTTCTATGGTTGCAGGCTATACTACTCCTGATGTGGATGAGGCTATGATTAAGACAGAAGCCATCAGACATGCTTACAAGTCATACATCTTAGCAGACCATAGCAAGTTCGATCAGATTAATTCCGTTACCTTTGCAGCGATTAACGAATGTAACATCATTACAGACAAAGCCGCTGCTAAAGAATATATGAATCATACTGTTGTGAAAGTATGCGAGGAGTAATATTTAGGAGGAAAGCTAATGATTTACACAGTTACTTTTAACCCTGCACTTGATTATGTTGTGCGTATGGATGGGGATTTACTTCCAGGCATGACTAACCGTTCCTCAAGTGAAGAGTACTACTTCGGAGGAAAGGGTATCAATGTTTCAATGGTTCTTTCAGAACTTGGTTTAAAAAGTACAGCATTAGGCTTTATTGCTGGATTTACAGGCCACGCTATTGATGATGGCGTTAAGGCAGCCGGCATTGAGACAGATTTTATCGAGTTAAAGGATGGAATCTCAAGAATCAATGTAAAGCTTAAAGCAACAGAAGAGACAGAGATTAACGCTCAGGGACCAAAGATTGACGAGGAATCTCAGATAGCACTTTACAATAAGCTTTCTAAGCTTGTAGAGGGTGATGTGCTTATCCTTGCAGGTTCAATACCTAATTCACTCCCGGATGATGTATACGAGAAAATCCTTTCAATGCTTGATGGCAAGGGTATCGAATTTGTAGTTGATGCCACAAAGGATTTACTTACAAACGTACTTAAGTATCATCCATTTTTAATAAAGCCAAACAATTTTGAGCTTGGCGAAATCGTTGGAAAGATTCTTACTACTGACGATGAGATTTACGAGGGAGCTAAGAAGCTTCAGGAAATGGGTGCAAGAAATGTGCTTATTTCAATGGCTGGTAACGGCGCTATGCTTGTAGATGAAAATGGCAAGCGCTACCGCATAGGTGTACCAAAGGGGAAGGTTAGAAATTCAGTTGGTGCAGGCGATTCCATGGTGGCAGGCTTCGTGGCAGGCTACATGAAATCCAAGGATTATGAAACGGCTCTGAAAATGGGGACAGCAGCCGGTTCTGCAACAGCGTTTTCAGACGGCTTAGCAAAGGCCGCTGATATAGAAGAATTATATAAAGGTTTGTAGGAGGGAATATAATGAAAATCTCAGAGTTCATCGATCCTAGAGGGATCAAACTACAGGTTGCTTTAGCAAGTCAAGATGAAGCAATCGACAAGCTTATTGCTCTTCATGACGAAGTAGGCAATCTTAAGGATGTAGCAGGCTTCAAAGATGCAATTCTTGCACGTGAAGCAAAGGGAAGCACAGCTATTGGAAACGGCATCGCTGTTCCTCATGGCAAATCAGCTTCTGTTGCAAAGGCTGGTCTTGTAGCTATCACATGTCCTGATGGCGTTGATTACAAGGCAATGGATGGTAAGCCATCTAATCTGTTATTCATGATTGCAGCTCCAGAGGGTGGCGCTGACACACATCTTGAAGTTTTAGCAAAGCTTATGCAGCTTCTTATGGATCCAGCATTCTGCAAGACTCTTGTTGAGGCTAAGACAGTTGATGAGTTCTTAAGCTTAATCGACAAGAAGGAAGCAGAAAAGGATGCAGCAAGTGGACAGGCTACAGCAGCTGCTGGCGCTAAGAAAATTGTTGCTGTTACAGCATGCCCAACAGGTATTGCTCATACATTTATGGCAGCAGAGTCTCTTGAGCAGAAGGCTAAGGAACTTGGCATTGCATTCAGAGTAGAGAAGGACGGCTCAGGCGGAGCTAAGGATCCACTTACAGCAAAGGAAATCGAAGAGGCTGATGCAGTTATCGTTGCTGTAGATAAGAACATTGATATGGGACAGTTTGATGGCAAGAAGGTTGTACTTGCTTCTACAAAGGAAGCAATCCACGAGCCAGAAAAACTTTTTGAGAAGGCTAAGACAGCTTCTGTATATCATCATACAGGCGCAGTTACTAAGAGAGAAGATGGCGCTAACGAATCAATCGGACGTCAGCTTTACAAGCATTTGATGAATGGTGTATCACATATGCTTCCATTCGTTATCGGTGGTGGTATTCTTATCGCTATCGCATTCTTGCTTGATGATTATTCAATCGATCCTAGCAACTTTGGTATGAATACACCAGTAGCTGCATGGTTCAAGACAATCGGTGGTGCAGCATTTGGATTTATGCTTCCAATCCTTGCAGGATTTATTGCTCAGTCAATCGCTGACAGACCAGG
>JAGBJE010000224.1 GCA_017934625.1 Pseudobutyrivibrio sp.
TCACATAATCGCAACTCTACGACACATAGGTTTCTATATCATCCTGCATCTTGTACCCTAAAGGTGTAACAATTGTAGCGACAGGAGGTCACTATGTTAGATTTAATCAAAATCGGTTCGTTTATATCTAATGTCAGGAAGAAACAGGGCTTAACACAAAAGCAGCTGGCAGAACGTGTTGGAGTTAGTGACAAAGCGGTGTCTAGATGGGAGACAGGCAAAGGCCTGCCTGACACTAGCATCATGTCAGATCTTTGCGAAGCACTTGGAATAAATATAAATGAACTATTATCTGGTGAGCGCCTGGACGCTGATACTTATAGTGGAAAGGCGGAGAAGATTATGGTTGATTTAGTAAGAGATGCACAAAAGAGCAGAGATGAGAGAAAATCAGTAATAATTGGGCTATTGCTAGGTGTTGTATTTTTGATAGTAGGCTTGCTGTTTATTGCGTTTGTCAGTGGAAGCAGCCTGGTCTATTATTTGGATACACCATCCTTTATTATTGTTATAGCATTTCAATTTATTTTATTAGGTGCTGGCGGTCAGATGCATCACTTCTTATGTGCTTTTAAGCTAATCTCTGGCAAATATAAGGAAGATTTACTATCAGAGGTGGAGCAGTGTGAATATGCAATTAAGTATGCCAGAAAAGCAGCAATCCTTGGAGGCATTCTTTCTAGCATAATGGGATTCGTTACAGTATTTGCTATAGTATTCCGTGAAGCTTATGATGTGCTAGGCCCTAACCTGGCAGTAGCAGTACTGTCCCTGTTCTATGGTCTGCTTATCTCAATTATACTCATGCCTATTCAAGGCAGACTACATAAAATGCATTAGCTACATTCTAGATTTTACTATCTCAAAATAAAATATAAAAATAGATAGTAACAAAGCGGCTAGCCAGAAATTCTGGCTAGCCGCTAATTAATATATAGAGTTTTAGGTTTCAATTCTTGTAGAAGAACTTACTGTAGATATATTTTCCATGTAGGTTAGATTAGTTCCGGCTGGAATACTGAAACCAACACCTGCATTAGTGCCTGTAGAGCTATTGTTGTTCTCAGGTTTGTAGGTTCCGTTTTTCCACTGATTAAATTTATCTTCTACAGCCTCGTAGGTTTTCTTTGAAATGTCAGGTAGGTCCTTACCCCATGTGCCAGTAGCCTGCTCATAGCCCTTCTTGAAGGCGTCTAAAAGCATATCAGCCTTTGATGTATCCCCACCAGAAAGAGCAATTGCAAAATCTACAATTCTATCGGAGGTTTGGTTAACGCCCCAATATCCATCCTCTGAAATATCTTCCTTAGCCTTTGCAATAGTTTCAGGGTCGGCATCAAACTTGCCTTCAGCTAGGAACTTCCACATATCGTCCTGAGTTGCAATAGCAAAAGAGCTTCCCTGACCACTGATTGTTTTCATAACAATATCAAGAAGATTGTTCATCATCTTCTCCTGGTCAGCCTTTAACTGCTGGATTAAAGCAGTGCGGTCGCTCTTTTTGTAATTGTCTGTAGTAAGGGCTTTGTCATCTGATGATTTTTCGTAAACAGCTGCCTCATCAGAAAACTTTGATGCATTGACTTCTTGCTTAGAAGCGTTAAGTTCTAAAGATTCTGTAACCGAACCATCGGCATTAGTTGTCTTGGTGTAGGTCGCAGCTATATTAGAAGAAACGCTAGAGAGAGTGCTTAATTCCATAGTTTAACCTCCTTGTTAACGTGGCTTAATACAACAAAACCATACGGAAATCCTTTTCCTATTCTTTTTATCGGAATCTTATTGATAAATATTTACAGTTAGATTGTATTTATTTTAATACAAAATCCTTGCCAATGTGTGTGTTCTTTGTTAAAATTTATAAGGATTGAATACAAAGAACAAGCTTGTACAATGTGCAAGCCTGTACAATTTATTTTGGAGCATTTGTTTTATGGATAGTATTTCACTTAAAGCCCTTGCTAAGATTAATATAGGGCTTGATGTTACAGGCATCAGGGATGATGGATATCATGAAGTTCGAATGATTATGCAGACAGTTAATCTGTTTGACAAGCTTACTATTAAGAAATCCTCTGATGATAAGATTACAATGTCTGCTAATCTTAAGTTTCTTCCAGTAGATGGGGATAACCTTTGTATTAAGGCAGCCAGGCTGTTGATAGAAGAGTTTGGTATCAAGGAAGGTGTGCATATCGATTTGGAAAAGCACATCCCAGTTGCTGCTGGTATGGCTGGCGGTTCTACAGATGCTGCAGCTGTTTTATTTGGAGTTAACAAGCTTTTTAATCTAAAGTTAAGTCAGAAGGATTTAATGGAAAGAGGAGTTAAGATTGGTGCAGATGTGCCGTATTGCATTATGCGTGGCACAGCACTGGCAGAAGGAATAGGAGAGGTGCTATCGCCACTTCCACCTATGATTAAATGCCCGGTGCTTATAGCAAAGCCAGGCATTTCTGTATCTACCAAGCAGGTTTATACAGCTCTGGATTCATGCTTTGATACTGTTGAGCATCCAGATATTGATGGGCTTATTGCCGATATTAAGGCAAATGATTTAAAGGCACTATGTGGACATATGGGAAATGTTCTTGAGGATGTAACCATTCCTCTTCATCCTGTTATTGCAGATATCAAGGCAAGCATGATGGAAAATGGTGCAGTGGGGGCAATGATGAGTGGTAGCGGACCAACAGTATTTGGCTTTTTTGAAGATAATAAAACAGCTAGAGCTGCTAAGGATGCTTTGACTAAGTCTGGAATGGTAAAGCAGCTTTACCTTACCACTATTTATAATAACAAGAATTAATTACGAGAAGGAGATATATACTAAGATGACTGAAAACCTTACATTACAAATGGATGATTATCTACCACTTCGCGATGTGGTGTTTAACACCCTTCGTGAGGCTATCTTAAAGGGGGAACTGAAGCCAGGAGAGAGATTAATGGAAATGCACCTGGCTACAAAGCTTGGGGTAAGCCGTACACCTATCAGAGAGGCAATCAGAATGCTTGAGCATGAAGGCTTGGCCGTTACGATTCCTCGCAAGGGGGCACAGGTTGCTAAGATGACAGAAAAGGATCTGCAGGATGTGTTGGAGGTGCGTGATGCACTTGATGCACTTGCTGTAGTTTGCGCCTGCGAGCGTATGACAGATGCACAGTTTGTAGAATTGAAGGAGGCTATGAAGGCCTTTGAAGATGCTACAAAGACAGATGATGTGAGAAGAATCGTTGAGGCAGACGAAGCCTTTCATGATGTTATCTATGCAGCAGCTGCTAATCCAAAGCTTGAAAACATTATTAATTCTGCTAGAGAGCAGATGTATCGTTACCGCTACGAATACGTTAAGAACCCTACAGTATACGCACAGCTCATATCTGAACACAAGCAGATTATTGAAGGCTTTGACAGAAGAGATGTTGCATTCTTAAAGGATATTATGCACATTCATTTAGCAAATCAGATAAATGCAGTGCGAGAAGTAATTAGAGAGCAAAAGTAATAAAATGACAGGAATTAAATGTGAAATAAAGGTTGTCTCTAGACAAAAGATGGGAAGTGAAACCGAAGTTACTGAAGAGGTATACGAAGGAAATTACCTAGATAGAGGCGACAAGAAATATTTATCATACAAGCGCCACACAGAGGATGGAGGCATTGATTGTCTTCTAAGTTATGGTGCAGGCAAGATGACCTTAAGCCAGCAGGGTGGATTAAAGTCGAAGCTTGAGTTCATCCCTGGTAAGAAAACGGACAACCTGTACCAAACACCTATCGGCAATATGATGGTGCCAGTCTACACCAGAGGTCTATCCATCCACGATAAAAAGGATACAATAGAAATCATGTTAGACTACGACATCGCCACAGCAGATGCCATCCGCACCCTAATGGAAATTACAGTGCGTATTATGGATAATAAGCAATAAAAAAGCTACTTGTAAGTAACAAGCTCAAATATTTCTTAAGCGAAGTTTTTTATACTGAGCGAAGAAATAATTTGGCTTGTGACTGTAACAAGTAGCTTTTTGTGTTTATGCTTCTGCCATATCTTTAATCTTATTCATAACCTGCTTTACAGGTGGAAGGAATAATATCACGATAGTGATAGCAGCCTCAGCGAAGATGTAAATTGCATTGTAAGCAAGTGAGTATGCAAAAGGATTCCAACCATCCCAAGCCCATTCGCCAAAGAAAATCCAACCAGAAATCACAGCAAATACATAACGTCCTAAAACTGCTGCGATATATCCCTTGATAAGACCATGCTTTGCATTCTTAAAAAATCCTGATAAGCCAAGAGCACCAAAAGCAAGAATATAATCTACAATTACCTGTGCTGGGTAAAGAATGTAAGGATCAACGATAAGGTTTAATAATCCGTAAGCAACACCTGTGATGATTCCAACGATTGGTCCAAACCAAAATCCAGGAAGGCAGGCAACAAGCATAGATAGTAATGTAATTGAGCCACCTGTTGGGAACTTAAATACCTTGATGTTTGAAAGCACAAAGGCGAGTGCCATAGCCATTGCACAGAAAGCAAGCTTTTTCGCTGTAAAGTTCACCTTTGCATCTGAGTTTGAAATGTGATTAATCATAAAAAAATCTCCCTTCATACATAAGCTAGGAGATCGTAAAAAGCTTCCTTACGCTGGTATTATCCAGTTCAAGTGATAAGGGTCGGTGATAAACACCTCTCAGCAAATGCGCCCCTAGCGTCATTATTTATTTCTAATTTAAAATACCACTATAAAAAGGACTCGTCAATATGTTATATTGTGTTTGTAGGATTACAATGTGAGCCTACATGAGAAATAAATTCACAAAGGAATATATATGGTAAATACAGATAAGATTATAGAAAAAGTAATACTTGTATCAGTAAACGAAGGGGACGAGGCAGAAGCTAGGGATTCCCTTAAGGAGCTGGCAGATTTATGTAAGACTGCAGGTGCTGAGGTAGTAGGTGAGGTGATGCAGAATCTTGAGCGTCGCAACCCTGGTACCTACGTGGGCACAGGTAAGGTAGAGGAGATAGCAGATTTAATTTGGGAAAAGGAAGCCACTGGAATAGTATGTGATGACGAGCTTACCCCTGCACAGATGCGTAATCTGGCAGATGCACTTGATACTAAGGTTATGGATAGAACCCTTATCATCCTTGATATATTTGCAGCAAGAGCAGGCACCGCGGAAGGTAAGATTCAGGTAGAGCTTGCTCAGCTTAGGTACGAGATGACACGTCTTACTGGCTTTGGTAAGAACATGTCAAGAGTAGGTGGTACTGCAGCAGGTGGCGGTGGAGCCATCGGAACCCGTGGTCCTGGTGAAAAGAAGCTTGAGATGGACAAGCGTCTGATTGCAGGGCGTATCTCTCAGCTTAAAAAGGAATTAAATGATGTGGTAAATCATCGTGAGCTGACCCGCAGCCGCAGACAGAAAAACGGCGTGCCGGTAGCAGCGATTGTGGGCTACACCAATGCAGGCAAATCATCACTTCTTAATAAGCTTACAGATGCAGACATATTAGAGTGGGATGCACTTTTTGCTACACTGGACCCAACTACAAGAGAACTTCTTTTAGATAACGACCAGAAGATTCTGCTTACTGATACAGTAGGATTTATCAGAAAGCTTCCACATCATCTGGTTGATGCATTTAAGAGTACACTTGAGGAAGCCAAGTACGCTGATTTCATCATTCATGTGGTGGACGTCAGCAATCCACAGATGGATAGACAGATGGAGATTGTGTATGAAACCTTAGATAAGCTTGGCGTCAGTGGAAAACCTATCCTGACAATCTTTAACAAAGTGGATAAGGTAGCAGACGAGCTGGATTATCACGATTTGCGTGCAGATTACACAGTGCACACATCGATCAAGACAGGCAAAGGCTTAGATAAGGTTCGCGAAATCCTTGCTACTATGATGCGTGGTAACAAGGAATATATAGAAAAATTAGTGCCATATACTGAGGCGGGAAGTATTGCAAAAATAAGAGAAAACGGAGAGCTTATTTCAGAAGAATATCGGGAAGACGGCATTTTTATAAAGGCATATATTTAGTTTTACCAAAAGTTTACCGTAATTATACAAAATACTTAGACAATGAGCGTCTAACATGGTATGATATCTAAGGACTAAAAGAGAAGGATTCAGGTTTTTACTTTTCGCGAAGGAAAAGTACGGTAGTAAAAGGAGAATGAAATGACAATTGCACAAATTCTATCGCTACTAGGTGGAGTGGGACTGTTTTTATTTGGAATGTCTATCATGTCCACAGGTCTTAAGAATAGTTGCGGTGACAATCTACAGGTTATCTTAGAGAAGGCTACTACTAACAAGGCAGTAGCTGTATTCGTTGGACTTCTTATGACAGTCCTTGTTCAGAGCTCTTCAGCCACAGATGTTATGGTTATCGGTTTTGTAAACTCAGGTATGATGACATTAGCACAGGCTATCGGAGTTATCTTAGGTGCCAATATCGGTACTACTATCACAGCACAGATTACAGCTTTTAATATTGCTACATTCACACCATTTATTTTGTTTATTGGTGCTGTTATGTATCTTTTTATGAAAAAGGATATAGTAAAGCATTTGGGCTCATTCTTTATGGGCTTTGGTATGCTGTTCCAGGGTATTACCATTATGAAGGCAGCCATTGCACCACTTGCACAGTCAGTGGTATTTAAGAATTTCTTGGCAGGCCTTACTAATCCATTTGTTGCCCTTGTATTTGGTATTGCATTTACTGCACTTTTACAGAGCTCATCATCATCAACAGTTATTTTCCAGGCGTTTGTTGCCCAGGGAATCTTAGATTACAATGTAGCAGTTTATTTGGTAATCGGTGCAGCCATAGGTTCTGTTACACCTAACCTTTTGGCTTCACTTACAGCTAACAGAAACGGTAAGCGCTCAGCTATACTTAACCTTTTGTTCAACGTTATCAGAGCAGCAGTTATTGTTGTGGTAATTAATATCACACCGCTTCTGTCATGGATTCAGTCTACATCAACTGATCCAGCCAGACAGATAGCTAACACACATACAATATTTGCTATTATTGCAGTGCTTATAATATTCCCATTTACAGATTATATTATCAAGCTTACATATATGTTTATTCCAGAGCTTCCTGATGAGACAAGGGCAGCCGAGGACAGACAGCTTGTATTTATGACACAGGTTAACAATGTACCACCTAATATGGCTATTCATCAGGCACAGCTTGAGGCAGCCAGAATGGGCGCCATTGCAGCAGAGAACTTCGAGAAGGCTATTGATTGCTTCTTTGATTACTCTCCAGAAAAGGTGGAGGATGTAGAGCAGCGTGAGGAGACAGTTAACATCCTCAATCATTCCATCCAGGATGCTATGGTTAAGCTACAGGCTCTTAACCTTACACCAGCAATGCTTAGACGTATATCTGCAATCACTATTGCTGTTACAGATATGGAGCGTATCTCAGACCATGCGGAAAACATCATCGAATACGCTACCCGTATGAAGAACAAAAAGACAAAGCTTTCCAAGAAGGCAGCCAAAGAGCTTAAGGAAATGGCGGATAATTCCATGGAAGAGGTTGAGCTTGCTATTGATATCTTCACCTCTGAAAAATACGAAAGCTTAGATGACATTGAAAAGCTTGAAAAGAAGGTAGATAAGCAGGAGAAGCAGCTTATCAATCACCATGTGGAGCGACTCATGGAAAACAAATGCGAACCAATCGCAGGCGTTATCTTCTCGGATATGGTTACTGACTTAGAACGATGCGCCGACCACGCAATCAACATCGCGTATGCATTGAAGGAGCATCCATAGATTCTTAAAACTTCACACTATGTATACCAAGTCGCCCCTGGGCAGAATATTTCATTATAGGGGTTGCATAAAAAATGTAAGTGTAGTATATTGTACTCAATTAAATAGGAAATCTTCAGGGCAAGGTGCGAAAGCGAAGGCTTTCAATTCCTGACCGGCGGTATAGTCCGCGAGCCTTAGGGCCGAACCAGTGAGATTCTGGTACCGACAGTATAGTCTGGATGGAAGAAGATAAGCACAATTTGTTTATTGATTTTTGAGCCCTGAGTTAATCTCAGGGCTTTTTGATTGCGCACAATCTAATGAAGATTCCTAACAAATAATTTATTATTTTCAGGAGGAAGAATTAATGGATACAACACAGATGACAAACAAGAGAGCAGGCGCAAGGATGAACAGTAAATTAGATGTTAGAAAGATGACAGTGACAGCAATGCTATCGGCAATTGCATTTGTACTGATGTTTTTAGACACAGCAGTGCCAATTATGCCTTCATTTATCAAGCTTGATTTATCAGAGCTTCCAGCACTTATAGCAACATTTGCACTTGGTCCAGTGTGTGGAGTGATAGTTTGTCTTATCAAGAATTTGCTACACCTTTTAATTACAACTACAGGTGGCGTAGGTGAGCTTTCAAACTTTATTCTTGGAGCTGCTTTTGTTCTTCCAGCAGGATTAATCTATCAGCACAAGAAGACAAAGAAGAATGCAATTATCGGAGCTATTGTTGGAGCACTTGCCATGGCAATTATTAGTTTCCCATCAAACTTATTTATCGTATATCCGGTATATTATAACTTCATGCCAAAGGATGTAATTGTTGCTGCATACCAGGCACTTGTGCCATTTGCAAACATCGATTCAATCGCAAAATGCTTGCTACTTTTTAATGTACCATTTACTTTTGTAAAGGGATTAATCTCTGCAATTATTACAATACTAATCTATCAGCCACTGAGGCCACTTCTTAAGGGCAATAATTAAAAATTGATTTTAAGGTAAGAATAGAGTTTTAATTTTCTCCCACTAACATCTAAAATTTGTCAGTAGATGTTAGTGGGATTTTTTTTTAGAATTATAACATTCCAAGATAGTATCCGGAGGTAATGTTGTAATGGAAATTTTCAACCCAGATAGTGAAGTAATGGAGTTTCTAGGCAAGGTGGCAGATTACATAGTAATAAATCTGCTATGTCTTTTTTGTTCAATTCCAATTTTTACCATAGGAGCTGCATTTACAGCTAAATATTATGTATCAATGAAGATAGTAAGAGGCGAGGAGCCAAGTGCGGTGAAGGCTTACTTTAAATCCTTTAGGGAGAATTTTAAGCAGATTACAGGTGTGTGGCTATTGTTTCTTATCGTATATGCGATACTTGCATTTGACTGGTACAACGTACTCTATGGCATGGCAATGGGAATGCCATTTATCTTAAAGGCAGCCCTTGGTGTACTTACATTTTTGGTGTGGTCCATTACCTATTGCATGTTCCCATTTATGGCAAGATATGATGTTGAGTCCAGGGAATTAGTAAAAGCCTCAGCAGTTATGGCGATGCTTAATTTCCCTAGAATGGTACTTATATTTATAGTTACATTTCTTCCATATATAATATGCGCCTGGTACATTCAGTGGGGGCTTTTAATATGGGTTATAGCAACGACAGTATCACTTTACTATATCAGTAAAGAATTTAATAAACAGTTAGAAATGATTACTAAAGGAGAAGAAGTTAATGAATCAGGAGACACTCAAGCAAGCTAAAGAGCTTGTATCCCAGATGACAATTGAGGAGAAATGTTCTCAAATGCTTCATCATGCTGAGGCTATTGATAGGCTTGGCATTCCAAAATATTGCTGGTGGAACGAGGCACTTCACGGTGTAGCCAGAGCTGGAGACTCTACTATGTTTCCACAGGCAATCGGCCTTGGAGCTACATTTGATGAGGATTTGGTTAGACATGCGGCAGATGTTATATCTACAGAGGGTCGTGCAAAATATAACGAATTTACAAAGCATGGTGACAGAGATATCTACAAGGGCCTTACATATTGGGCTCCAAATGTGAATATCTTCCGTGATCCAAGATGGGGACGTGGACATGAGACCTATGGCGAGGACCCATATCTTACAGGTCAGCTTGGTATGGCTTTTGTAGAGGGCTTACAGGGTGAGGACCCAGACCATCCAAAGGCAGCAGCCTGTGCAAAGCATTTTGCAGTTCACTCTGGTCCAGAGGCAGACAGACATCATTTTGATGCAAGGGTAAATGACCAGGATTTATATGACACATATCTGTATGCTTTCAAGCGCCTTGTAAAGGATGCAAAAGTAGAGGCTGTCATGGGTGCTTATAACCGTGTAAACGGCGAGCCAGCATGCGGAAGTAAGAGATTATTAAAGGATATTTTGCGTGGTGACTGGGGCTTTGAAGGACACGTAGTTTCAGACTGCTGGGCAATCAGAGATTTTCATGAAAACCACAAGGTAACAGGCTGTGAAGTGGAATCTGCAGCACTAGCTGTGAATAACGGCTGCGATTTGAACTGCGGATGTGTATACGAGAAGCTTATCTATGCATACAAGGCAGGCCTTGTTACAGAAGAAACTATTGACGAGGCTGTAGTTCGTCTTATGGAAATCAGACTTCGCCTTGGCACACTTGAAGGCCAGACAACAAAATATGATGACATTCCATATGAGGTAGTAGAGTGCAAGGAGCATATTGATTTGGCACTTGATGCAGCAAGAAAGAGCCTGGTGCTTCTTAAGAATGATGGAATTCTTCCACTTAAGAAGGGAGAGCATAAGACAATCGGAGTTATTGGACCAAATGCTAACTCACGTGCTGCTCTTGTTGGAAACTACGAGGGTATGTCTTCAGAATATATTACAGTTCTTGAAGGAATTCAAAGGTATGTTGGTGATGATGTAAGAATCTTCCATTCAGATGGAACTCCACTTTGGAAGGATAGAACCCATGTACTTTCAGAGGCGAGAGATACATTTGCCGAGGCCATGGCAGTTGCAGAGCATTCTGATTTAGTAGTGATGTGCTTAGGACTTGATGCCACAATCGAAGGTGAGGAGGGGGATGCTGGAAACGAATTCGGTAGTGGAGATAAGAAGGGACTTAAGCTTCCAGGCTTGCAGCAGGAGCTTTTAGAGAAGATTACAGCAATCGGAAAGCCAGTAATTCTTTTAATTCTTGCAGGTTCAGCACTTGATTTATCATGGGCAAACGATAACGTAAATGCCATAATGCACTGCTGGTATCCAGGAGCAAGAGGTGGAAAAGCAATTGCTTCTGTACTCTTTGGTGAAGCAAGCCCAAGCGGTAAATTACCACTTACATTCTACGCATCAGACAAGGATTTGCCTGCATTTGAAGATTATTCAATGGATAACAGAACCTACAGATATTTCAAGGGTACACCACTTTATCCATTTGGATATGGCTTAAGCTATTCTAAGGTTAAGTATGAACATGCAGCTGTTGACAAAGGAAAGGGAGCTATAGGTGATACATTTAAGCTTTCATGTGATATCACAAACGAAGGCAATATGCAGCAGGTTGAAACTGTGCAGGTGTACGTAAAGGATGTTGAAGCCAGCACCAGAGTGCCAATCCGTTCTCTTAGAAAGATTAAGAAGGTAGAGCTTGCACCAGGTGAGACAAAGCATGTAGAGGTAGAGCTTGCAGCCCGCGATTTTGCAATCATTGATGAAAAGGGAAGATGCATTGTAGAACCAGGAATCTTTACAGTATCCCTAGGCGGCGGCCAGCCAGACGAGCGCACTGAAGAATTAACAGGCAACAAAATCGCCCTCTTTAATATAGAACTAGAAGGCAACGTAACTGAAGTAGAATATTAGGCTTCCCCTTGAGGGTTGCTAGGCTCCAGCGGAGCCTGTTTAGCACCGACCGAGCCGGGAGGCGAGACAAGCTGTCACCGAAGGTGACTGATGAGGTGTTAGGAGGATAATGTAATGGAAATAGTAAAAGCGCCTACGGATCCAGAAAAGGATAGGCCATATTTTTACATAATAAAAGACAAAGAAATTTTCACCGCCGAAGACGAAAACGGCAAGGGTGTTTCATACCTTTACCAAAGCGACGGACGCTTAATCAGCAGTGCATCCTTCACAGGAAATGTAACTGATGAAGCAACACTTAAGCTTTTGGAAACAGTAGATGGCTTTAAGAAGCTTGTACATTCCGTAGGTGTTTCCATAGAGATGGAAGACAAGGATAAGACAGCGGATTTTGTTTTCCAGATGTATGGAAAGAAGGATTTGTACGGCGGTGGCGCCAACTTAGAGGCTACCGTAAGTACGAATTCAAAAGAAGAAAGAATCTACATGAATGACATCGCATGGACAGAGGATGATGATGTGCCAGGGCAGATTAGAATTCATACAGATGCCCCTGAGGAGAAGGCGTACCTTTCTGTAAGATTCTTCTTAAATGATGGATACACAGCTCCACCTCAGCTAGAGGAAAAGCCGGTAGATACAAATTCTGCAGAATACAAAGAGATGATTGACCGCTCTTTAGTAAATCTTGGAAACACCAAGAGAATCATAGATGTAGTTGAAAAGGCAAAAAGAGGAGAGGATGTAAACATCTGCTACATTGGTGGTTCAATCACCCAGGGCGCAGGTGCTACACCAATCAACACAGAATGCTACGCCTACAAATCATTCTTAGGCTTCAAGGCGCTAATGGGTAATGGCGATAACATCCATTATCTCAAGGCTGGCGTAGGCGGAACACCTTCAGAGCTTGGGATGTGCCGCTTTGAAAGAGATGTACTTTGCTATGGCAAGGTGATACCAGACATTCTTGTAGTAGAATTCGCAGTAAATGACGAAGGTGACGAGACAAAGGGCGATTGCTATGAAAGCCTTGTGCGCCGTGCACTTAGTCTTCCAAGCAACCCAGCAGTACTTCTTATGTTCTCAGTATTTGCAGATGATTACAACTTACAGGACAGATTATCACCTGTAGGCTTCCGCTACGACCTTGGCATGGCCAGCGTAAAGGATGCTGTAACTCCACAGTTCTACGACAGAGACAACCGTATCCTTACAAAGCATCAGTATTTTTACGATATGTTCCATCCTACAAACCTGGGACACACCATCATGGCAGATTGCCTTATTAACATTATGAAGCAAGCCATCCAAAAGGGTGCCGATGCATCTTACGACCCAAGGCTAGCCGATGCACCAGCCATTGGCAACACCTTCGACAATGTATTCCTTCTCGATAAGAAGGACAACACTGATGCAGCCACAATCGATGCTGGCGGCTTCACAGAAACTGACACAGTCCTTCAGTCAGTAGAAATGAACATGGACCTTCATCTTACACCAGAGTTTCCATACAACTGGATGTACGATGGCAGCAAGTCCGACAATAACGTATTTACGATAGACATCGACTGCAAGGCCCTTGTAGTCATCATGAAGGATTCCGGCGAAGTAGACGCAGCCACTGCCAAGGCCTACGTAGACGGCAAGTTCATCCGCGACCTTGACCCATACGTAAACCGCTGGTGCCACTGCAACCCACTCATCCTCATCGATGAGCAAACCACCGGCACCCACCACGTAGAAATCCGCGTCGACAAAGACGACACCCGCAACAAATTCACTATCCTTGGATTCGGGGTAGTTAAGTAATACGCTAGCAGCTCCGAGTGTTCCGTGCTCCCGCAAGCCATCTCCCATTGCGGTCAAGGGAACCTCCCTAAAGGGTCCCTCCTTAACCACATGGGGCCCTCTTGCTCGCGCTTGCCAAGGTTGAGTACTGCTAGCTGATTCTTAGATGAGCCTGTTAATGGAGATAAAAGTTGGTGAGCGCGAGTAGGGAGGCACCATACCGAGCAAGGGTGGGTGCCCACGCCGGCGGGCTCCCTTGCGAAAGTATGGCGGGTGCCCTACGGGAGCATGAGCATCTAGGAGCATTAACAGGCGGACTAACGATAACGAGAAAGAGGTAGATTATGACAACAGCACACAACCCTATTTTGAAGGGATTTTATCCGGACCCTAGTGTATGTAGAGTGGGCGATGATTTTTATATTGTTTGCTCTAGCTTTGTGTATGCACCGGGGGTTCCAATTTTCCATAGTAAGGATTTGGCCCACTGGGAGCAGATTGGTCATGTGCTTCATGACGAGGAGCAGCTTCCAGTAAGTGGGGAGATTTCAAGGGGAATCTTCGCACCTACAATTAGAGAGCATAATGGCACATTTTATATGATTACTACAAATGTAAGCCACGGCGGCAACTTTGTAGTTACTGCAAAGGATCCAGCTGGCCCTTGGTCTAAGCCATATTATCTTGGGGAGGATGCGCCTGGTATCGACCCTTCACTGTTCTTTGATGATGATGGCAAGTGTTATTATGTAGGTACACGTCCAAATCCAGAGGGAGTAAGATATAATGGCGACTGGGAGATTTGGGTACAGGAATTGGATCTGAATACTATGAAGCTCACAGGTGAGTCTATGGCTATCTGGAAGGGAGCTGTTAAGGATGTTATCTGGCCAGAGGGTCCACATCTTTATAAGAAGGATGGCTATTATTATCTCCTTCATGCTGAGGGTGGTACAGGCCCAGAGCATGCTATTTCAGTGGCTCGTTCCAAGGAGCTTTTTAAGTGGTTCGAGGGCTGCCCAAGAAACCCAATTTTCTCACATAGAAATCTTGGTAAGGATTATCCTATCATCTATGCTGGTCATGGTGATTTGGTAGATGATAAGGATGGCAATTACTACATCGTTATGCTTGCATCACGTCCATGTCAGAAGCACTGTAGCATAGGTAGAGAGACCTTCCTTGCAAAGGTGGAGTGGGAAGAAGGCTGGCCAGTGATTAATCCAGGCATTGGCAAGCTTACAGATGATGTGGAACTTCCATTTGAGGAGCATCCTTTTACAAAGGAAAATGACTGGAGCGATACACTTCATTTCTTTACAGAGAAGCTGGATGATAGATTTGTAGGAATCGAAAAGAGAAATGAGGAAATTTATTCTCTTACAGAGCGCCCAGGCTTTATGAGACTTCACACTAGAAAAGAACGTCTTGAAGATACATGCTATCCATCATATTTGGGCTTGCGTCAAAAGGATTATTCATTTAAGGTTAATACTAGGGTTGAATTTAATCCTGCAAATGAAAATGAGTGTGGCGGCTTGGCATTGTTCCAAAATCACGCTAATCATTTAGTAGCAGAGATTGTAAAGAAGAATGGAGCCCTTGCACTTCAGGTAAGAACAGTAATTAAGGGAGAGGAAAAGGTTATCGCATCTACCCTGTTACATTCGCCAGCAGCTGAAATTGAAATAAAAGCAAAAAATCAGTGCGCAAGTGTATGGCTAATTCGAGACAATAATTATATACTAGTAAAGGATGATGTGGATTTACTTCCATATACCACAGAGGAAGCTGGGGGATTTGTAGGCTGTACTGTGGGAATGTACACTTCATCAAATGGCAAAGAGAGCAATAATAACTGTGATTTCTCTTGGCTTAGTGTTACAGAATTAAGGTAAGGTATTTTTAGATGTTTAAGCTTCTTTCTAAGATTAAGAATGGATTAACTACAAATGTTTCCAGAAAAAGCATGATAGTGCTGTATATAATATTTGTAGTTATTCCTATATTGATTTCAGATAGTCTTATTCTGTCTTCGATTTACAATACAGAGAAGACCATCAGAAAGCATCACTTAGAGAACGAAGCCAATGCGATTCATTATACCTTCTTCAATCAGGTGGACCAGGCTGCTAAATTAGGAAGTGCCCTATATAGCAGTCTGTATGTGCACCGATTTATGCATACTGAATATGAGTCAGCTCTTGATTACTATAATGCATATCAATCATTCTTTGATGATACTCTTTTACATCTGGTTACCAGCCAGTCAGGTATGAGCTTTAAGATTTATATCGATAATCCAACTGTTATCAATGGGGCAGAGTTTCAGAACATTGATAAAGCGAAGGGGACGGACTGGTACGAATATGTTAAAAAATCAAATCTTAACAAGGGGCTATATTTTGACACCAAAACCGTAGCCAATCATATCCAAAGAACCGTTTATTTCTTTCAAAAACTAAATTATTATGAATACAATTCAAAAAATATAATGCTGATAGAAATTGACTACGCTCAGTTTGTTGAGCAGTTAGAAAACTTGAATTATGAGTTTAAAGCATATATTTGTGATGATGAATATATACGTATGTCAAATGGTAAATACAGTAATGTGGCTAAGGACTATACCACAGTTGATAATCTGAAGGATATTTCCTATGTACAGAACTTTGAAGCATACGGCCAGAATCTTACGCTAAAGATTGTAGGAGCGCCAACCAGCTTTTGGTATATGTTTAAAAACAGATGGCATCAGCTGTTGTTCATGCTTCTTTTAAACATTGCGCTGCCTTTGTTTGTCAGCGATTTGATGCATACCACATACAAAAACGAGCTAAGGGAGCAGGAAACAGTTGTTGCAAGAAAAAATGCAGAGCTTCTTGCACTTCATAGTCAGATAAATCCACATTTTCTTTTTAATTCACTAGAAAGCATCCGAATGCATTCACTGCTTAAGCAGGAGAATGAAACGGCTCAGATGGTGGAACATCTTGCTAAGCTGCAGCGCCAATACACTGAATGGCAACAGGATAACATCTGCATCGAAAACGAGATGGATTTTGTAAAGGCATATTTAAATCTGCAAAAATATCGATTTGGTGATAGACTATCATTTGAGTTAGATGTGGATGACGATTGCAGAAAATTGTTGATACCAAAGCTTACACTGGTAACATTTGTGGAAAACGCAGTTGTTCATGGCATAGAAAGTAAAACAACACCTGGGTGGATTTTTGTTAGAATATCTAGGGATGATGCAATAACTACAATCGAAATTGAAGACACAGGAACTGGGATTCCTGAGGAAGATGCAAAAGAGCTTCTATTCAAAATGCGAAATGCTAATATTGGTATGCTTAAAGAAAAAGGCCGAGTTGGCATAGTAAATGCATGCCTTAGATTAAAAATGATTACAGATAATAAAGTGACATTTGATTTAGACTCTGAGCAGGGAACTGGTACATTAGTGCAAATCGGTATTCCTACAGAGTGTTTGGAAGGGATAATGTAATGTTAAAGGTATTATTAGTTGATGACGAACCATTTATTTTGCAGGGATTAAAAATGCTACTTGATTGGGAGGCGGCAGGCTATGAGGTTCACACCGCCACCAATGGAAAGGAAGCTTTAGATTTTTACAAGCTTAATCCGGTAGATCTTATAATCGCTGATATTAAGATGCCGGTTATGACAGGTCTTGAGCTCTTAAAGGAGCTTAGAGAAACTATAAACAGTGATGTATATTTTGTAATTCTCAGTGGCTATGCCGAGTTTAATTATGCCCAGGAGGCCCTTAGATACAATTGCACAGATTACATATTAAAGCCTGTTGAAAAGGAACAGCTTGTGGAAATTCTACAAAAGGTATCAACTCTTAATACCGAAAAAGAAAGCATTAATCAGGATAGAGCCAAGAAGGAACGCGCATATCTTGATAGAAATCTAATGGCACTCCTTAGCGGTAAGTATGATAAGGGCAACATAGAATATCTTTCAGATAAAATCAATATTGATGAAGAAATGTGCTATTTGGAAGTGCAATTGGATGACGAAACGCTATCGGAGGATTACTCTGATGACGAAAAGAAGGAGCAGCTAAAGAAGCTATATGCAGCTGCAACAGAGTTTCTCAAGAATGATTCAGATTTGTGCGTCATGGATGTATCTGACAGTGAAAAGATATATGACCTGGGCTTTATTTATACGGAATCTATGGGGCAACGCTTGCAGCTTTCCATGAAAGAATTTATTGAAGGCTTTTTAGATTACATTATCGTAAATACGAATTTATCTGCTACTGTACTTGTTGGAAAAACTGTTTCAGGTATTAAGAACATTTCAAAATCCTACGGTACAGCAAACATGCTTCGTTCTCTACAGGGCTTTAGGGAAAAGAAAAAGATGTACTACTACGAGGACGAATACAAGGTTACTGATTCTGGCATCATCATATGTAAGAAGCAGTTAGATGATCTAATAGATGCTATTGAAAAAGGAGAGCATGTGGAAATCCGCGAAAAGGTAGATGCTTTCTATAGTGAAATGAAAAATACCGGTGTTACAGAATCTACCATGAATCTTAACATCAACTACCTGCTGTTCCAGTTAATACATCTTGCCAGCGAGCTTGATAGCGAGGTTAACCAGGAGGAAATCCTTCGTATGATTTCTGAAAGTACATCGGAAGAGGGCATCAGACGAGGCGGCAAGACTCACCTTTGCAGAATGGCATACGCCTATGGCGAGTATTTAGCCCAGCTTCGTAAAAACGTATCAAAGGGTGTGCTTGGCGATATCGAGGAAGAAATAAAGAAAAACTTTGCCAGCAATCTTACTCTCAAGGATTTGTCAGAAAAATATTTTATTAATTCTGCATACTTAGGACAGCTATTTCGCAAGAAGTATGGCTGCTCCTTCAAGGATTACCTGAATGAAAAGCGTATTGAAGAGGCATCCCGCTTACTTCGTAAAAGCGATATGAAAATATATGAGGTTGCAGAGGCTGTAGGCTACAAGGATGTCGATTACTTTGTAAACAAGTTTATCGAAGCCAACGGCTGCACACCAACTAAATACAAGAAAAACCTAGGGGCTTAGCCAATTGGCTAGCCCCCCTTTTTATTTGCCCCTTCACTATTCACGGACATGCATGAACTTTAGAAATGTGGATTTGCCTACAGATGGCGGCCAGACTTGGGGCGGACTAGCTGCTAGGTTTCAGAAGGCGCCTTTCCTGGCATCAGTATTTAGCCCAAGACATCCCACAGTCAAAGAATTATTGATTTTCTAAATGCCACAACTCGCATTTTTTATTACACGTGTTCTTTCAAGGTTTGACAATTCTGTCGGCACTGTATGTATCTCGCATACACCCTCAACATAAAGAAATAGCAGTGACAGCGATATTAGTATTAATTGCATGATTTTGGAATGAGCCTAGTAGAATCTTAAAGCATTTTTTGTATGTTTTCGTATGGGCTGCCACGGACGGCAGCCCAAGGCTGATAGGGAAATGGACTGAGCTTGAAGCCGGTACGAAAAACATCCAAAAAATGCTTTTAATTCTACTTGGCGAATGTAATATGAATGCAATTAATACTAATATTGCTGCCACTGCTATTATTTAAACATAACAAGTGTATGCGATATACATACAGTGCCTTCGAATAGTCAAAGCCGTGAAAGGACACGTGATGTATGCTCGTTTGTGGCATTAAGAAAATCAGCAATTCTTCTCCAATGTTGGGATGTCTTGGGCTAAATACTGATGCCAGGAAAGGGGCATTATAGTTTTATGCAGCTAGTCCGCCCCAAGTCTGGCAGCCATCTGTAGGCAAATCCACACCTGATATAAATAGCATGTCCGTGAATAGTTTTTTTACCCGGGGAAAAGTTTAAATTTTCTCCCCCTTTAATCTATACTTTTTTGGGTGTTTAGTTCACAATTTTGTCATACAATACCATTATCAAAGAGGACATAAAGTCCTGTGATTTAAAAGGAGGGTTTATAATTTATGAAGAAGAAAATGGTAAGTGCCTTACTTCTTACTTCAATGCTTGCTAGCATGTTCTCAGGCTGTGGAAAAGCACAAGCTAGCGGCGGAGCAGTGAACGAAGATGGTATCAAAGAATTTACAGCATTCTTTGCAGTACCTGGTTCAGAAATCAACGATGACAATGAGATTCAGCAAATCATCGCTGAGAAGACTGGATGTAAGGTAAAGGAGACATGGCTTACAGGTCAGACAGCTGAAGAGGCAGTTGGTACTCTTATCGCTGGTGGCGAGTATCCAGACTTTATTGAAGGCGGTAATGGTTCAAAGCAGTTATATGAAGCAGGTGCTCTTGTAGCTCTTGATGATTATATTGATAAGTATCCAAATATCAAGGAATACTTTACAGAGCAGGAATGGGATCAGCTTCGTCAGAGCGACGGACATATCTACTGGATTCCACAGTTCTCTAACATCTACGGTCAGGAACGTGCTTGTACACACAATGACGAAGCATTTTGGATTCAGGCAAGAGTTCTTGAGTGGGCTGGATATCCAAAGGTAGAGACAATGGATGAGTACTTCGACTTAATCGAAGCTTACAATGAAGCAAATCCTACAATGGCAGATGGTACAACAACAAATATTCCTTACACAATTCTTTGTGATGATTGGAGATATTTCTGCTTAGAGAATGCACCAGAATTCCTTGATGGTTATCCAAATGATGGTTCTTGTATTGTTGATCCAGATACACTTAAAGTAATTGATTACAATACAACAGATACAGCTGTTAAGTATTTCAAGAAGCTTAACGAAGAATACAAGAAGGGCATCGTAGACCCAGAGTCATTCACACAGACATATGATGAGTACATTGCTAAGATTTCTTCTGGTCGTGTACTTGGTATGATTGATCAGTGGTGGGATTTCGCTTACACAGGTGAGGATGCAATCAAGTCAGCAGGTCTTGATGAGCAGGGTTGCCAGTATGTTCCACTTCCAATCACAATTGAGAAGGGCATGAAGAACCAGTGGCACAACTCAGGCGGAGTTCTTAATGTATCTTCAGGTCTTGCAATCACAACATCATGTAAGGATGTTGAGGGAGCACTTCAGTTTGTTAACGACCTTCTTGATCAGGATATCCATGATTTAAGATTCTGGGGCGTTGAAGGTGAAGATTATTTAGTAGGTGATGACGGATTATACTACAGAACACCTGAGATGAGAAAGCAGGCAGCTGATACAGCTTACAAGGCTGCTCATACATGTTCATACTCATACTTCCCACAGTATTCAGGAACAAGCCGTGATGGAAAGAATGCTATGAAGTCTGATGGACAGGAGCAGGAATTCTTCGATGGTCTTTCAGAGCCAATCAAGAAGTGCTTTGAGGCTTATGGCGCTAAGACATACGTAGAAATGCTTGGTACATCTGAGAAGCCAGGTCCTTGGTATCCAATGTACACATACTCAAACACATTAACAACTGACACACCAGGTGGTACAGCTTGGACAAAGATGGGTGAGATTAAGCACCAGTATCTTCCAAAGGTAGTTATGGCTGATGACTTTGAGAAGGGCTGGGATGAGTACATGAAGGCTTACAACGAGTGCAAGCCTGAGGACTTTATTTCTGAGATGCAGACAGAGCTTGAAAGAAGAATGGAAGAAGCAGCTAAGTACGAATAAATATTAATTAACAATTAGGTAGAAAAGTACCCAATGGCGGGCATAAACTACTATGCTCGCCATTTCTCTACCTACTTTTAGACATACTTGGGAGGGAATCATGAAGACGAAGGCTATCAATATGGTGGATTTAAAGCGCCAGAAAGTTTTGATATTCTGGGCAGCAGCAATTACCATCTACGGAATTATTTTTAACTATTTACCATTAGCTGGATGGCTTATGGCTTTCCAGAACTACAAACCAGTAACTGGTTTATTACATTCACAGTTTGTTGGATTGGCAAAATTTAAATTACTTTTTTCTGATGTATCATTTTTAAGAGTTATCAGAAACACACTTGCAATGGGTGTTATCAACCTTGCAGTTACATTCTTTATGGCTATTTTATTCGCAATTCTTTTAAATGAAATGGCATCAAAGGGTGGGAAGAAAGTGGTTCAGACAATTTCATACTTACCACATTTCCTTTCATGGATCATCGTTACAGGAATCTTGCATGATGCACTTTCTGGAACAGGTATTATTAACACATTACTTTTACATTTTGGAGCTGTAACACAGCCAATTAACTTTTTTGCACATGAAAAATATTTCTGGCCAATTGTTGCTTTCGCAAATGTTTGGAAGGAAACAGGTTGGAATGCAATTATATATTTAGCAGCTATCACATCTATCGACCCTTCACTTTATGAAGCAGCAGCTATCGATGGTGCAGGCAGATGGGCAAAGATTAAGCATGTAACACTTCCTGGTATTAAGCCAACAATCATGATTCTTCTTCTTATGAACGTTGGTAATGTACTTAACGCAGGTTTCGAAATTCAGTACTTACTTGGAAATGGTCTAGTACAGAACGTATCACAGACAATTGATATCTACGTACTTAAATGGGGTATCAGCCAGGGCGATTATTCAATCGGTACTGCAGCAGGTATCTTCAAGAGTGTTGTCGCAATTGTTCTTATTGTTATATGTAATCATCTTGCTAAGAAGCATGGTGAAGAAAGATTATTCTAAGGAGGCATCAAAATGGATCAGACTAGTAGTTCATTCGTTGGATTTGCCGGATTAGCCAGTAAAAACAAGGAGGCAACTAAGATGAAAGCAAAAAGACGAAAAAAAATATCAGGTGCAGATTTAGCATTTAGAATTTGCAACGGCATATTTATGGTTTTATTTGTAATTATTACATTATATCCAGTACTTAATACATTGGCCGTTTCATTGAATGATGGTACAGATGCACTTCGAGGTGGTATTTATTTATTCCCACGTGTATTTACCTGGAAGAATTATGAGACTGTATTGTCAAAAGATAATCTTATTACAGGTGCTTTTATAACTGTGGCAAGAACAGTTATTGGTACATTACTTGCTCTTGTAATGAATGCAATACTTGCGTTTATTGTCAGCAGAAAGAACTTTATTTTTGCTAAACCTGTATCACTGTTTTGGGTTATTACAATGTATGTTAACGGTGGATTAATTCCTACCTTTCTCCTATTTAAATCCCTCGGACTTACAAACAGCTTTGCTGTATATGTAATTCCTGGAATGGTATCTGCCTTTAACATGTTAGTTATTAGAACCTATATGAGAGGTATTCCTGACAGTTTGGAAGAGTCTGCACAGCTTGACGGTGCTGGCTATACAACAATCTTCCTAAAAATCATTTCTCCATTATGTAAGCCAGTTTATGCAACTGTTGCACTCTTCGTTGCTGTAGGACAGTGGAACTCATGGTTCGATGCAATGCTTTATAACAGAATGGCATCACAGTATACAACATTGCAGTACGAGTTGATGAAGTTACTTTCATCAGTATCTAACCAAAGTTCATCTGCAGAAGCAATGAAAAATGCTGGTGAAGGCTCTGTAACCCCTACATCTGTCAGAGCCGCAGCTACAATTATTACAATGCTTCCTATCATTTGTATCTACCCATTCCTTCAGCGTTACTTCGTAACCGGACTTACGTTAGGTGGAGTAAAGGAGTAATATGCGTAATGTTTTTTTAGAGATTGGAAAATCTCAGGCTGAAATAGATGCTCGCGTAGAAGAGACATTTAACGAGATTTTTTACGGAGCCAATAATTTTTATGGTACTACGGCTGATGGTACCA
>JAGBJE010000225.1 GCA_017934625.1 Pseudobutyrivibrio sp.
AAGATGAATGATGCCCGTAAGGAACTAGAGAGTACATTCGATTTTATAATATACGATATGCCAGCTGTAAACGCAGCTATGGATGCTAAGGTAATGTCTGTCAGTGTGGATGCTACTATCTTGGTAACAGCTATCAATGATACTAGCAAGAAGGGGTTATATGCAGCAGTCAACACATTGACGGAGGCTAACGCGAATATAATTGGTACAATCATTAACAAGATGGATATGGAGCAGTATGTTGCATATCGCGAGGATTATGATTATTTCCGCAACGAAAGATACGTTAGAAAGAATAAGAAAAAGGCAAAGTAGAGGAGAGGATAATGAAAAAGATTAATACTATTTTAAAGACACTTTTTGTTTGCCTCTTCGCAGTAGTTATAGTTGGGGCGAATACAACATTTGTTTCTTTTGCAACAGAGGTAGAAGAAACAGCAGAGGTAGAAGAAACAGCAGAGGCGGAGCAAGAGACTCCAGTTCTTGAGGCTGAAAGCTCAGTCGTTGCCATTGTAGAAGTTGAGAGCTATACCATTGAAGGCGGTATGCTTGAAGCTGGAAAGGATGTTACTGTTAATTTTAACCTCCATAATACAAGTGATACATATAGTGCTTCTAGCATTATTATGACAATGACTAGTTCATCAGGTATGATTTACCCAGTGTATGGTACAGACAACCAGATTTATGTTGGTACTATCGGAGCTGGTAAGACTAAGACAGTTTCAGTTCCAGTTACAGTAAGTTCATTCTTCAGAGTGGATTCTGTAGATATTACATGTCAGTTTGATTATATTTCTTCTAATACTAAGCTTGGAAATACATCAACAATAGTTATCCCTGCATCAGGTGGTACTACACTTGGTGTTAAATCAATCGATTTATCATCACATGCTATTGTTAATGGTAAGTCACTTCTTAGTTTTAGATATGCTAATAATAGCGAAGTAAACATCACAGACGCGAAGCTTGTTATTAACGGTAATGTTTCAAATAGCAGTAAGGCTATTAAGCTTGATACCGCTTATGCAGGTAAGAGCTACAATAAGGATTTTTATGTTACATTTGTAGAGGATGGTGACCAGGAGATTACTGTTACACTTGAATATACAGATATTGATGGTTCGGAAGTTAGCACTGATCTTGGAACATACAGAATTCTTGTTAGCAAAGAAACAGAAGAAGATGTAGTAGTTACACCAAATAGAATGCTTTCAATGGCTGGGAAAGCAGTTGGCGTTTTAGTATTACTTGGCGCAGTTTGTGTAACAATTGTTTATATTAAAAAGCATTAATTTCATTAAGCAAGGGAGTTAGAAATGAAAATAGCAATGATAGGTCACAAGCGTATACCATCTAGAGAAGGTGGTATCGAAATCGTGGTGGAAGAGCTTGCCACTAAGATGGTAACAGAAGGCCACGATGTATATGTATACAATAGAGCGGGGCACCATGTATCAGGGGCTGAGAATGATGGCGCTAAGCTCAAGGAATATAATGGCATACACATAATCACAGTACCTACATCAGAGAGGAAGAGCTTGAACGCAGTGGTTTACTCGGTGCTTGCAACAATACATGCACTGTTTTGTCATTATGATGTTATTCACTATCATGCTTCAGGCCCATGCGCAATGCTATGGCTGCCGCATTTATTTGGAATTCATACAGTGGCCACGATACATGGCATTGATAGCCAAAGGGCTAAATGGGGTGGCTTTGCTACCAGGTATTTAGAGTTTGGCGAGAAATGCGCTGCGAAATATGCTGACGAGCTGATTGTTTTGTCAGAGGGTAATAAAAAATATTTCAAAGAAAGATACGGCAGAGAAGCTACACTGATTCCTAATGGAGTTTCTGAGCCAGATGTGCTGGGAGCCAACATTATTACAGAACAGTTTGGCTTGAAAAAGGATGATTACATTCTGTTTCTTGCACGTATAGTTCCTGAGAAGGGACTGCATTATCTGATTAAGGCATACAAGCAGATACGAACAGATAAAAAGCTTGTCATAGTAGGTGGCACTAGTCACAGTAATGATTACGTGGCGAAGATAAAAAAGGCTGCCAGAGAAGATGACAGAATAATGCTTTTAGGTTTTCAACAGGGAGAAATATTAGATGAGCTTTATTCCAACGCTTATCTATATGTACTACCAAGTGATGTTGAGGGAATGCCTATTTCATTATTGGAGGCAATGAGTTATGGAAACTGTTGTCTCGTTAGTGATATTAACGAGACGGCTGGAGTAGTCCAAGATAAAGGTATTACATTTAAGAAGGGTGACGTTGAGGATCTCAAGAATAAACTGATAGAATTGTTAGATGATGAAACGATAGTTAGAACATACAAGGAAGAGGCATCAAGTTTTATTCTTAATAAATACAATTGGGACGACGTTGTAAAACGTACAATTCAGCTTTATAAATGCGGGGTCAAAGCTATTTAGTGAGTCATGAAAAATATTGCGGTTATTACACCATGCATTCTTCCAGTGCCAGCTGTTGATGGTGGCGCAGTGGAGGAACTGATTACACATTTAATAAAAGCAAATGAATCTTCAGAATCATTGGCAATTGATTTGTATTCAATTGCCAGTGACTCATATTCTAATTTCTTATACAAAAATACAAACATAATTCAAATATTTCCAAGTAATATCAAATTACACATTGATAAATATATAGATGCATTAAACAGACGATTGCTACCAAGTGCAGTAAGGCTTATAGATAATGACATAATAGCTGCCTTTAGTAGCAGACTAGATAGTCTAGACAAAGAATATGATGCTGTTATTGTCGAAAATCAAATGTCTACCGCATTAAAAGTGGTTGAGCTGAGAAACAAAGGATATAGATTTCCTGTATTCTTTCACATGCATAATGATATTGATGTATACCGTAGTCCTAAGGCATGTAAACAGCTGGCATCAGCTGGCGTACAGTTTATCTCTGTTAGTAAATATATTAAATCACAGATATTAAAGTATGCGCCAAATGCAGTGGTACACACACTGTATAACGGTATTGATTTTTCTGAGTATACGACCTCTGCACATAATGAGCATGACACTGCACGTTTTCTTTATGCTGGAAGAGTGATTCCTGAAAAGGGAGTGCTACAACTTCTGGAGGCTTTTGAGAATGCTAAAACAGATGCCAGTTTAGATATCATCGGGTTTTCGGATAGACCTACCCGATATGAACACCAAGTGCTAAGTAAGGCGAAAAAATCCAATAAAGAAATCAATTGCTTAAAAAGACTGCAAACCACTCAGATGGCTGAAAAATACAATGACTATGATGTGGTGGTTATGCCAACTGTATCGGAGGAACCATTTGGCCTGGTTGCATTGGAAACAATAGTTAAGGGATTGCCTCTTATCACTACCAACTCAGGCGGGCTTAAGGAAGTGGTTGGCGACATGGCTTTTATAGTGGACAAGGAAAATGATTTTGTTGCTAATCTAACTAATGCCATAGAGTACTTTTCCAAGAAAAATAACAGACTAGAATGGGTTGGCAAGAATGTCGAAAATCTGGCAAGAAAAAAAGTAGAGTTTGATATACACATGTACTATGATAAATTCGTGAGTTTCTTGAAAACTGCGGATTCTAGGGAGGTTTTAGTTTCAATAATTGTGCCAGTTTACAACATCGAAAAATATATTTCCAGATGTATCGAATCAATTCTGGCGCAAACGTATTCCAATATAGAGCTTATTCTGGTGGATGATGGTGCAACAGATGGCAGCGCAAAGCTTTGTCAGGATTATGCTACGAAGGATTCTAGAATAAGAGTATTGCATCAACCCAACCAAGGCCTTTCTGCGGCGCGAAATGCTGGCTTAGATAACGCCAGAGGAGAATATGTCTTCTTTGTTGATGGGGATGATTACATATTAAGCAATACAATATCAGATTTGCTTATGGTTTCATCCAAAACAGGGGCGGATGTTGTTGCTTGTGGATTCTCACATGTGACGGATGCCTACTTTGAAGGCAGCGGTGGGAAAGCTAGATTTACCGGCACTTGCCCTGGTATTTGGAGTGGTTCAGAAAGCGTAGTGCAGATGATGACTACTAATAATATCTGCACTGTGGCTTGGAACAAGCTGTATAAACGAAGCCTTTTTACAGATATCCGCTATCCCATTGGTAAGCTTCATGAGGATGAATACACCACATACAAGCTTTTATATAAATCAAAGATTGTGGCATACGTGCCAGAAATGTATTACAAGTATTATCAACGTTCTGAAGGGATTATGTCTGCAGATATTTGTGGTAGATACAGAGATTACCTGGATGCTATTTGGGAACGAATCGATTTCTTCAATTGCGAAGGGGATATGCGGCTAATGGCATACAGTCGGATAGTTCTTTTTGACTATATTAAATATGTTTATCGCAACACAAGTGATAAGCATTTAAAGAAACAGTTAGTCGAAGAGTATAAATATTTACTAGATTATGGAACACCTAAAGTAGAAGGAACCAAAAAGCGATTTGCACTTTGGTTATGGAATTATATTAAGTATTAAGATATGAACGTGACACCTAAGATTTCGGTGGTGATATCCACCTACAATGCGCAAAATTATATATCAGAATGTTTGGATGCCACTCTTAATCAGACATACACTAATCTTGAAGTTATCATTGTTGATGATGGCTCGGAGGATGATACACTTTCAATTCTCCAATCATATGCATCGAAAGACTCAAGAATTACATTATTCAGGCATTCTAACAAAGGAGTTTCAACTACCAGAAACAAAGGAATACAGAATGCCACAGGGGAGTACATTGTATTTTTTGATGCAGACGATTACCCTGAGCCTGATTTAATAGAGGCATATGTTAATGCTATAAATGAGTGGAGTGAGAAGAAAGTAGCATTGATTGGTACTGGAATGTTTTTTGATAACCAGTACAACAAATATGTTGGAAATAAAACATACATATTAGAGGTTGCCCACGGCTATATAGAGGGTGAGAATTATATTCTCTCCAGAAGCTCAGCTGCTATGCTGGCATGGCTTAAGTTATTCAATTTTGTTACCAACAAATGCTACGATTTAGACATTATCAGAAAGCATAATATTCTTTTTGATTCCAATATTCACATAGGTGAGGATTTGAAGTTCAACCTTGATTATCTTGATGTAGAGGATGGCAATATTGGCATTATCAATAGAGCCTTGTATCACTATGTTAAGAGAACAAACAACAGCTTATCTGTCTCTTACCACAATATGGATTTAGAGGATACGAAGGCTATATACAAACGCTTCATCAATTGGGAAGTTAATCAGAAGGATGTAACTGTTGATAATGTAATGGTTGTAAAAGCAATCTTTATTAATGATTGGATAAGCAGATTGACAGCTCTATATGAAGAGCATAGGCATGAAGAAACATTTGCCTCTGCTAAAAAGACATTAAAAAATGATATTCAAAGTGTAGAGTTTCAGAGAATGCTTAAGGAAATATATAGGGCTAAGAAGATTAGCACACTGAGATATGTGTGCTTGAGAACAGGTATTTTTGAAATCTTTTATTTCTTTAGATTTATATATCAAATATTAAAGGGCTAGAATATGAAAAAGAAAATTCTTATTACAAATGATTTAGTTTTTGGCGGTGGAGTGGAAAAGCTCATGTACGACCTGGTAATGGCTTGGCATGAAAAATACGACATCACTGTCATGTCATATAAATATGATGACAGATTTTATGATGTATATCCATCAGATGTTAAATACTTGTCCGAAAGTGTGCCTAAGGAATATAAGAGCAATGTGTTTGTTCATGCCCTAAGCTCATTAAACAGAAGATATTACGGCGCCACCATTGTTTCTAAGATAGAAGGCATGGGCTTTGATGTGATGCTTTGTATGAAGGATGGAGGCACTATGTGGTCTGGCCTTAAATATAACATTCCTGTTAAATACGCATGGAATCACACAGATTACAACAGTCATTATTACACCTTATCTACCTTTGGCAGTGCTGAGGGTGAGGTAGAAGCCATGCAGCAATATAAGAATATTGTCTGTGTTTCTCAGGATATCAAAAAAGGTATATGCGATGTGATTGGTGATCCTGGAAACCTGATTGTTAAATACAATCCAATCAATGTAGAAAATATTTTGGAAAAGGCAAAGGAGCCTGTTGTTGATATTGATTCTTTGGATTTGCCAAAGGAAGCTCAGCCTGTCAGGTTTGTATCTGTAGGCCGCTTAAATGAGCAAAAGGGCTATACATTTTTGATAGAGGCTTGCAAGGGATTGGAGGCTGAAGGCTATAACTTCGAAGTGCTTGTTGTTGGCGCCCAGGAAGAATGGGGCGAGGAAAAAAGACGTATAGATGAAGCCATGAGAAGAACTGGTGTAAAGAGCATCAGGTTTATTGGTGGTCGCAGCAATTCTTACAAATACATGGCTATTGCAGACTGGTTTATTTCATCTTCAATATATGAGGGATATTCATTAGTTAGTCAGGAGGCAGCAGTGCTTGATGTGCCTCTGATGCTCACTGATTGTTCAGGAGTGAGAGAACTGTTAGGTGACAGCGAATATGGAATTGTAATGCCAATCAATGTGGTAGGCATTTACAAAGCCATGAAGAGAATTTTGGATAATCCAGAGCTTAGAGAATATTACAAAAACAAAATAATGGAAAGAAAATCCATTATTACTTATCAGGAGCGAATTCGTGAAATAGAAAAGCTTATTGAGGAATAGTTATGGAAAAAAATTGGACAACAGTGATAGAGCCAAAGGCTCCACTACTTAGCATTCCGGTTAGGGAAATAATTAAATATAGAGAGCTTATCTGGATTCTTGTAAAACGAAATTACGAAGTGCAATACAAGCAGACTATCCTTGGTCCGCTATGGTTAATATTTAATCTTATTATTAACTCAGGTATTTTTTCTTTTGTATTTGGATATGTGGGAAATTTTGCCACTGACGGAACACCGTATTTCCTGTTTTACATGACAGGTAGTGTGGTGTGGGATTTTTTCGCAAATTGTTTTACCAGCAATACATCTGTGTTAATGGACAACAGCTATCTGTTTGGTAAGGTATATTTTCCAAGGTTGATAATGCCTATTTCAAACATCCTGTTTAACGCTGTAAGAAACGGAATAAAGTTTTTAGTTACATTATGTGTGTGGTTGGTATTTTATCTTAATGGTGATGTGGCCCTTCTTTCGTTTAGGCTTATTGGTATAGTTCCGCTTGCCTTATTGGCTGGCGTTAT
>JAGBJE010000226.1 GCA_017934625.1 Pseudobutyrivibrio sp.
AGGTAAAGCATCTGTGCTGTATTCTTAAGCTTTGGAACCAGCTTTCCTACAGAAGGGCCAGGTGATTCTGCCTTCATAAGGTTAAACTGTGAACCATCACCACCGGCAAGGGGAATGACTGTAAGCAGGAATACCAAAACTCCCATACCACCAACAAGATGAGTGAAGCTTCGCCAAAATAGTGAAGCGTGGCTTAAAAGCTCTACGTTATCAAGGATTGATGCACCTGTTGTGGTGAAGCCTGAAACTGCCTCAAATAATGCATCGATATAATGTGGAATCTCGTCACTAAGGTAAAGTGGAAGAGCACCAATTACTGAAAGCACTACCCAAGAAGCACCAGTGCAAAAGAATCCTTCTTTTAAATAAAAGGAAAACTGCTTTGGCTTGAAATAGCTGTTTAGAATTCCTATTACAAGGCAAGGAACTGCAACAATGGCATAGTCAATCCAAACATCTTCCCTATATATCAAAGCAACAACTATGGGAAGCATCAAAAATATTCCCATAAATCCAATAACATAACCTAAAATAAAACGAATAACGGAATGATTCATATCCGACTACCTCAAAGTATCAAGTATAGTGGCAAAGCCTGTATGTGTGGTAACAACCATTACGGTGTCGCCAACCTCGATTGTATCAGAACCGCTTGGAATAATGATTGTACCATTACGGTTGATAAATGCGATAAGTACGTTGTCCTTGAACTGTAGCACTGAAAATGGAACGCCAACAGCCTTTGACTTTTCGCTGATGTTGAACTCGATAGCCTCCACCTTCTGATCAAATAAATGATAGAGAGTAAGGATATCGTCACCATCACCGGAAGCGCTCTTAGCACGCACATAAGCAATGATTGATTCTGCAGTAATGTGACGTGGATATATTACAGAACCTAAATTTAATTGTGACAATACATTATCAAAGTTAATACGATTTACCTTTGTGATAACCTTGGCATTGCTAACTTGATTAGCATAAAGTGTAAGAAGGATGTTTTCTTCATCAATACCAGTAAGAGGTACGAAGCTTTCAACATATTCAATTCCCTCTTCACGAAGTAAGGATTCATCGCCACCATCACCATTAATAATAGTAGCCTTTGGTAAAGCAATGGAAAGCTCCTCACAACGCTCTTTATTTCTTTCGATGATACGGACATTGATTCTTGCCTGTAGTAAAAGCTTAGCTAAATAGAATGAAGCCTTACCTCCACCAACAATCAGGCAATCCTTAACCTGTCTGGTCTTAAATCCTATTTCATTAAGGAATGTACGGGCGAATCTTCTTGCACCTACGGCAGATACAATATCATCTGCGTGCAACACAAAATCACCAGTAGGAATTACAACATCGTTTCCTCTTTTTACAGCGGTAATAAGTACTTTGCTGGTAATAGCAGAAGATAAATCCTTGATGGTAAGACCATCTAACACGTTGCCCTCTTCAATCTTAAACTCAACAAGCTCCGCCTGGCCGTGAGCAAAAGAGGATACCTCAAGTGTTGAAGGAAGAGAAAGAATAGATGATATTTCTCTTGCTGCCTCAAACTCAGGATTGATAACCATGACAAGACCCAGCTTCTCCTGCAAATATGAAATTTCTTTTGAATAATCAGGATTTCTAACTCTCGCGATAGATGCGCAATCACCTACCTGCTTTGCAATAGTGCAGCAGAGAAGATTGAGCTCGTCAGAGTTTGTGACGGCAATAATCAGGTCAGCGTCCTTGATACCTGCCTCTAGCTGAATGCTATAGCTGGCACCATTACCCTGAATGCCCATTATGTCGTATAGATTTGTTAGATTATCAATTCTATCTTGATCCTTATCTATGATAACAATATCGTGGCCTTCTTTGGAAAGTCTATCAACAAGTGTGCGTCCAACCTTTCCACAACCAACGATGATAATCTTCAGTCCTCTTTTTGAGGGTTTTTCAAATATCATTACATTGCCTCCAAATAAAAAATGGGATACAAAAATACCCACTCATACTCTAGTCCAAAAGAGGCAAAAGTGCAAGCTAAATTCTAACATCTACCTTACGGGTGATTTTTTTAGCTACATCATATAAGTCATTAAGGTACTTTGAATCCTTGTCAAAGAAGCTATCAATCTTCTTTGAAGAGTAGGTTTTAGCTGCATTTTCATATAGTGACATTGTGCCATCTTTGTTGACTGTAATACCAATTTTTTGCAATTCTGAAGCGTAATCATTATTAAGCCTTTTTAGCTTTGAAACAGCATTTTTTACAGAAGTATCGGAAGCCCCGTATTTGGCGGCGGATGTTACAGTATTATTTATGGTATCTGTAAAGGCTTTAAGCTTTTCTTGAATTAAGGTTTCAGAGGCATCCTCAAACTTATAATCCTGCAATTTCCTTATGGCATTGCGCAAAGCACTGGCATCTGCCATAGACAAAGTGCCTGTTAGTTCGTTATTTCTAGTAGTGCCGTGGGATATAGATGCGTTGCCGCTATAAAACAATCTTAAGCTTAATGAATTAGTTACACTTATATTCATAGGAACTCCTTTAGATACATTGCTATATATTGTATCGAATGAAATCCCATTTATATTAATGTTTTTGGTTGAAGATTTTGAAAATTTAATCTATACTTTAGGAAAATTTACAACAAACAAATAAGGAGTATCTATGAACCAGGAGAAAGTCATTGTTATCGATTTTGGCGGACAGTACAATCAGCTTGTAGCTCGTCGCGTCAGAGAATGTAATGTCTACTGTGAAATCTATTCTTATCGTACCCCACTTGAAGAAATTAAAAAGATGAATCCTGCAGGCATTATTTTGACTGGTGGACCAAACTCTTGCTATGAGGATGGAGCACCTACTTATACTAAGGAACTGTTTGAACTTGGCATACCAGTACTTGGCCTCTGCTATGGTGCGCAGCTTATGATGCATGTGCTAGGCGGTAAGGTTGAAAAGGCTCCAGTCCGTGAATACGGTAAGACAGAGACCTTTATTGATGGAGCTTATGATTCATTGTTCGCAGGAGTGGATAAGTCTACTATAGTATGGATGAGTCATTTTGATTATATTTCTAAGGTAGCTCCTGGCTTCGAGATTCTTGCACACACAGCAGACTGCCCAGTTGCAGCAGCTGGCTGCCTGGAAAAGAACTTATATGCTATCCAGTTCCATCCAGAGGTTCTGCACACAGTTCAGGGTAAGGACATCTTATTTAACTTTGTCCGTAATATCTGTGGTACAGAGGGTAGCTGGCGAATGGACTCCTTTGTAGAGCATACAATCGGAGAGATTAGAGAGCGTGTAGGTTCTGGTAAGGTGTTGCTTGCACTTTCTGGTGGTGTTGATTCATCAGTTCTTGCAGCACTTCTTGCTAAGGCAATTGGCAAGCAGCTTACCTGCGTATTTGTAGACCATGGTCTTCTTCGTAAAAACGAAGGTGACGAGGTAGAGTCAGTATTTGGAACTGCTGGTTCTTTTGATATTAACTTTGTCCGCGTAAATGCAGCTGAGCGTTACTACGCTAAGCTCGCTGGTGTTACAGAGCCAGAGCAGAAGCGTAAAATAATAGGTGAGGAATTTATCCGTGTATTTGAGGAAGAAGCTAAAAAGATTGGCGCTGTAGACTTCCTTGCACAGGGTACTATCTATCCAGACGTAGTAGAGTCAGGCCTTGGCGGTGAGTCAGTAGTTATCAAGTCTCATCACAATGTAGGCGGTCTTCCTGACTATGTTGATTTCAAGGAAATCATCGAGCCACTTCGCAACCTATTCAAGGACGAGGTTCGTAAGGTAGGCTTAGAGCTTGGCTTACCTGAATACCTTGTGTTCCGTCAGCCATTCCCAGGCCCAGGCCTTGGAATCCGTATCATCGGTGAGGTTACAGCTGAAAAGGTTCGCATTGTACAGGATGCCGACTATATCTATCGTACTGAGCTTGCTGAAGCAGGTCTTAAGAAGCTTCCAGACCAGTACTTCGCCGCTCTTTCAAACATGCGCTCAGTTGGCGTCATGGGCGACGAGCGTACCTACGACTACGCAGTAGTCCTTCGTGCCGTTGAAACTATCGATTTCATGACAGCCGAAGC
>JAGBJE010000227.1 GCA_017934625.1 Pseudobutyrivibrio sp.
GTGACAGTGCCTTCATCCTGCTTGTAGACACCTGATAAGTGTCTTATTATAGTAGATTTGCCTGCACCGTTAGGACCAACCAGACCATAGATAGCTCCACGCTCAACATGCATATTCAATCCATCAAGCGCAACAAAATCACCAAAACGCTTGGTGACGTTATTTACTTCTATCATCCTTTGTCCCTCCCTTCGCAAGCTCTTCAATTCGTTTAATGAGGATATCCTTATCCTCGCACAGATACAGAAGTTCCTTTACAATTTCATCGAATTCTTTCATCAATTCATCGCTCCTTACTGAGGCAACAAAGCCCCGCTCGGCTGCATAGCTGCCTTTTCCTGCAATCGTGTAAATGTAACCTTCTTGTTCTAGCTCTCTATAAGCCTTTTGGATTGTATTAGGATTGATAGATAAGCTTGTTGCAAGCTCTCTTACACTAGGAAGCCTCTCATCCTTCTTAACGGCGCCGGTAACAACCAGGCGTCTAAGACCATCCTTAATCTGCTCATAGATAGGCTTAGAATCTCTGTAATTCAATTGGATCATCTAATACCTCCTGATTCTTAGGTAAAGTTTGACCTTTGACTGTATTACGTGTTCTAATACACTTATAGCACAGTGTGAAAAAAGTGTCAACAAATAAAAAATTGAAAAAATTTAAAAAATACTATAAAGTTTTCTTAAGTAGTACCGATAAATGAAGTGTAAAGAAAAATGTAGCTCGAGATTTGATTACAAAAATCGGCATAATAAGGGAGGAAAGGAGTGTGGCGATATGCGTATAGAGGCTTACAACCAGGTAGCTCAGCTCTATCAAACATCAAACACTAAAAATGTAACACAGACAGCAAAGACAAATGGAATGGGTCGTGATGAAGTTCAGATTTCATCAACAGGCCGTGATTACCATGTAGCAAAAGCTGCTGTATCTGAGGCTGCGGACGTTAGAGAAGATTTAGTAGCTGATATTAAGGCTAGAATCAAAGATGGTACATATGATGTCAGCACAGACGATTTCGCAGAGAAGCTATTGTCTCAGTATGGTTCTATTTTGTAAATAATTACAAATAGAGCATTAGTGTAGAGAGGGTAAAGCGTGGCTAGTTTAATGGATGAGTTGCTCTTAACTATGGATGGTGAAGCGGAGCAGTATGAAAAGTTAATCAGTCTTAATGGTAAGAAGAAGGATTCTATTATCTATAAGAAGCTTGACGTACTGGAGGATATTACCGTCAAGGAGCAGGCCATTGCTGATACCTTGCGGGTGCTAGAGAAGAAGCGCCTTTCTATACTTAACAGCATAGCTCAGGTGATGGGACATGATGGTGAGCAGGTTACAGTGTCATGGATGATCGATAACTTGGCGAACCAACCTGTACAGCAAAAACAGTTAAGCCAGGCTAAGGATAAGCTGGTAAAGGTAGCAGATGATGCTCAGATTTTGAATTTTCAAATCCAGAATTTACTTAGACAGGCTATAGAGATGGTGGAGTTTGATATAACACTTATTAAAAGTGCGAAGCAGGCACCACAGACCTCCAATTACGGAAGAAATGCTGAAACTACAGGAAACATTTTAGGAAATAGAGGATTTGATGCTAAACAGTAGGAAAAGGATGTCCTTAGAGTTTTAGTAGAGACTTGGAGGGCAGACTTATGGCTAATAGTTTTGGAAGCTTATATGTTGGGGCATCAGGCCTACAGTCAGCATCACATGGATTAAATACAACAGCAAACAACCTTACTAACGTTAACACCGAGGGTTACGTTCGTGAGCAGGTTGTTTACGAAGATAGAAATTATAGAAAAATAGGAACTGCAGCGGTCAGCACACAGTATGCTGGCCTTGGTGTGCAGGTAGGAACAATCGTCCACAACCGCGATATCTTTTTAGACAAAGCATATCGACAGGAGAATGGGCGATATTCTTTTTATAAAGCTAGTTCTGAAGCAGTGCAAGAGGTTATCACTCATCTTCAGGAAACAGAGGGCGAGGCTTTCAAGGATGCCATTAAGGACTTTGAGGAAGCATTTGAAGAATTTGCCAAAGAGCCATCTGATACCGTGAAGCAAAACCTTGTATTGCAGAAGGCTAGTCTTTTTTTGGCTAGAGGCCAAGCAGTTCAACAGGGCTTTGAGGATTATCAGACTATTATCAATTCCAAAATCAAGGAAGATCTTAATAGAATCAATGAGATTGGAAAGGGAATAGTTGATTACAATAAACGAATCCAGGCAATCGAGGCAGCAGGTGTTGAGAAGGCCATGGATTTGAGAGATAAAAGAGACCTATTACTTGATGAGCTTTCAGGAATGGTCAAGATTTCTTACAGTGAGGACCATACAGGAGTTGTTCATGTGGAAATAGAGGGTGTGGAATTTATTGATGATGTAAATTTCTATAAGGTAGGAACCCTTGAAAATAAGAGAACTGGCTTTGTAACACCATATTGGCCTCAGCTTTCAAAAATCGTTAGTGAGGATGATGAATCTCTCAATACATATTATGAGATGTTTGATACCACCAATGTGGCAGCAGATAAGAATACAGATATTGGTGAGATAAAGGCATTACTTCTTGCCAGAGGAACTGGCTGGAGTAATTATCTGGGATTCTATGATGAAGAAGGAAATCCTATTTCAACAGAGGATTATGAAAAGGGAATCTCTAACTCCATAATGATGAATTCCGAGGCAGAGCTTGATACACTGTTCCATCAGCTGGCTACGACAATTAATGATATTTATAGCCCACTGACAAGTGTGGCAGATGTTTATTCTGACATTAAATATGTTGAGATTACAAATAAGGACGGAATTGTAGAGAAGGTTCCAGCTTCTAAAATAAGGATTCTTGATGAGGCTAATGCATCTGTTGGTTCTGACGGAGAACTTCCACCACGAGAGCTTTTCGTAAGAGTTGGAACAGAAAGGTTTACACAAAACACATTAATTGGTTACGACGGAAATGGAAATGCAGTTCCAATCAATGCTTATTTCTACAACGAAGAAGATATAAGTGATACTAGTAAGTGTTACACAATCAAATCTACTTTTATAAATGAGGAGTTGATTAAGCAGGAATCATATCTCCCACATCTTAAATATGGTGTTAACAAAGGTGCCGTGGATTATGATTTGGGACTTAAGCTCAGTGCAATTTGGAATAAACAGGATTTTCATCTGAATCCAAGTGATACCACTCCATGCGGCTACAATGGTTTCTATGTAAAATGGATTGGTGAAATAAGTAATACAGGTAACGTATACAAGACTACAGAGCAGTCATTGGAAGGAACTAAAGAGGAAATCGAATTTAGCCGTCAGGGCGTCATCGGTGTATCTTCTGATGAAGAACTTACAATAATGATTAAATATCAGTCAGCTTATAACGCAGCTAGCCGATATATAAATGTAGTAAATGAAATGATAGAGCATTTGCTCACATCCCTTGGTCACTAGGGACTGGATTTTTGCTGAGGTAGCAAGGAATCTATAGAAAGGAATAGCTTATGTCTTCAACATTTTTTGGATTAACAATAGCATATTCAGGACTTAATACATCTCAGGCACAGATTAACACCACTGCAAACAATATCTCAAATGTAAACACTAATGGATATAGCAGACAGGTGGTTAATACAGTTGCATCTTCTGCGCTTCGTGTCTATCAAAGCTATGGTACAACAGGAACTGGTGTTGAAGCACAGTCTGTAACACAGCGCCGTGATTTGTATTATGATGAGAAATACTGGAATAATCAGTCTGCGCTTGGCTATTTCGAAAAGAAGCAATACTATATGAAACAGATTGAAGATTATTATAATGAAAACTCTTCAAATACTGGATTTACTACGATTTATACAAAGATGTTTAATGCCATGAGCACACTGCAGGGTAGTCCTGGTGATGACACAGTAAGAAAGCAGTTTATATCAAATGCAAAGCAGCTTACAGAATATTTTAACCAGCTATCAACAAAGCTTAAGGATTTACAGAATTCAATAAATGATGAGATTAAAACAGCCATAGACGATATTAATGCAATCTCGGAGAAAGTTGCTGTTCTTACCAAGCAGATAAATGTTATTGAGCAGGGGGGAGGTCATGCTAACGAGCTTAGAGATCAAAGAGCCCTTCTTATTGATGATCTTTCAGAGATTTGTGATGTAAGCGTTAAAGAGACTGATGTCCTTAACACTAACGATCCTGACACAAAAACAGGTGCAACCTATTACATGGTATATATCAATGGCCAGCAGCTGGTTGATACCTACGAGTACAACACACTGACTGTTAAATCAAGGGCCACAGAGCAAATGTACAACCAGTCAGATATTGATGGATTGTATGATATTGTTTGGGCAAAGGATGGAGATAGATTTAATGCCGTTCCAAGCTCTAGCGGTGGACATTTAAAATCCATGTTTGAAGTTCGTGACGGAAACAATAATGAAAACATGCATGGCACGGTTTCAGCTGCAACGGAAGGTTCAATTACTATCAAGGATCTTAGCATTACTGATGTAAACGAATTCAACATGCCAATCAAGGGCCAGATAAGCACAAACAATATGTTGTTTACTTATGATGGATTTGAATTCAACACAGACAAAGATGGAAAGGTTGAGTCTGTTACATTTAAATTAATCGACCCTATCGGCAAGGATTTGGCAAAGGGACTTGTGGATAAGGCATTTCAGATTGGTGATGATGTGGATTATATGGGCATCCCTTATTACCAGAATCAGATGAATCTTTTCCTTAGAAATTTCTGCGAAAAATTTAATCTTATCGAGCAAAGTGGCGTGGATTTGAATGGTGACGATATGACAGCATTTTTTATTGCTAAGGATACCATCGATTCACAAAAAGAGCATCAGATGGATAGTAAGCTTACAGAAAAAGATCCTACTGATGAGAAGATAATCTATGGAAAGCAAGGCATCAGCAGCGAGAATGAAACATACTACCTGTTGACAGCTGGCAATGTTTCTATAGCTAAAAAAACTGACAAGGATTCAAGAATCTTTGCAACAACAACCAAGGAAAACTATACATCAGGTGTTGATGCAGCAGATTTGGTAGTAGAGCTACAGGCACTTCAGAAAAAGGAAAAGCTATTCAGAGGTGGCGGTGGCGATGCATTCCTTCAATGTATATACGCAGATGTAACCATAGATGCCCAGGAGTGCAATATCTTCACAGAAAATTTTTCTAATATCAAAAAATCTATTTCTGAACAGAGAATGTCTGTATCAGGTGTAGATGAAGATGAAGAGGCATTGGATTTGATAAAATTCCAAAATGCATACAACCTGGCATCTAAATGTATTTCAGTTTTTTCCGAAATATATGATAGGTTGATACTTAATACTGGCGTTTAACATGCAATAAGGAGGGACCCACGCTAGTGGGAAGATAGGTAGTATAAGTTTTAAGTGAGTTAGTAGCTATCAAGCTATTATTTTACTCAAGTGAAACATGAGTTGAACGGAGTAAAATAATGCTTGAGAGCGTAACTAACGGACTAGAGGTAAGACTATGAGAGTTACAAACAAAATGATAATGAATAACGCAGCTTCTAACATCAACACCACAAAGGAGTTTGTTAACAAGCGAAACACCCAAATGACATCTCAGAAGAAGATTGATAGACCATCTGATGACCCGGTTATCGCTGTGCGTTCACTGCGTCTATCAACTACACTTGCCCAGGTTACTCAGTATCATGAGAAGAACATCCCAGATGCATCACAGTGGATTAGCGTAACTGAAACAGCTCTTATTAATATGCGAGATATTGGAAACGATTGTAAACAGATTGCGGTATCAGGTTCAACGGACTCTAAGAATACACAGGATGATAGAAAGACAATGCTTAAACAGCTTCAGGAGCTTCAAAAGCAGCTGTTTGCAGAGGGCAATGCAGATTATGCCAATCGTACAGTGTTCACTGGATATAGAACAAACTGCAATCTTACATTTACAGAGGATGAGTTAAATACAGCATACGAAATTACACAGACTATAGCCATCGAAGGAAACATGGAAGACCATAGATATTATGATGGAAATGTGGAGCTACCTACTACAGAAGGCGAGCTGCTAGCGAAGAGTATTTCTGATATAGTTCAGACCAATTATTATAGATTAAGGTTGAACTACGATAATATTAATGGACTTACAAATGATATTCAGGTAAAGATTAATGATGATACCTTTAATCAGGCTGAGTATACAGTGCTTACATACGATAGCGAGGCTGCATGGAGCGAAGCACAGGGCGGAAAGAATGTTCCAGAAAAAACTATGATACTAATCAAGGAGACTGGAGATTTTATTCTTTCTAATGATGCCGCAGAGGTGCTAAAGAAGGGTGATGCCCAGCTTACATTTACCTATGAAAGAAAAGGCTTTAAAGAAGGTGAACTTCGCCCTGAATACTATTATAACTGTGTAAAAACTGCAGACCCTCTTGATGTTCATGTCCCAGTAACTTACACTAAATATAATGAAGCAGGCGAGCGTATTCATTTTGATATCGAATATACCATAGCTGCAAGCCAGACTGTTGCAATCAACACTGAGGCTGCAGATGTTTTCGATAGCTCTATCTATAGAGACGTAACTGAGATGATAGATGCCTGTCAAAGGGCAGTATCTGCTTATGATAAGGTAAAGACTTTAGAAGACATGGCTGGCGAAACTCAGTATGCATCTGACGAAGACCAGGAATGGATTAAGACCTGGAAGGAAGCAGCTCAGAAGGAATTTGATTTTTATAATGATAATATGCAAAAACTTTTTAATACAGAAATAGGTAAAATTGATGCATATTATGGTAAAATGAATTTAGCAATTGCTGATTTAGGATGTAAAAAGGATTCTCTTGATCTTACAAAGACAAGAGTAGGAGATCAGCAACAGACTGTACAGAGCTTGCAGTCACTCAATGATGACATTGATTTATCACAGATAATCATTGATTATACAGCAGCCTATACTGCTTATCAGGCATCACTTACAGCTGCTGGAAAGCTTGGGGATTCAACGTTACTTAATTACATTTAACAATTCAGTTGTTTTAGGGTTTTTAAGCTGGATTTGTAAACAAGCAAAGGAGAAGGGACAATGCAGGTAAAAACTAGACTATTCGGCGAAATCGAGATTTCCGATGAAAAAGTCATCAATCTACTTCATGGACTTATTGGTTTTCCAGACATGAAAAGATATACTCTCATTTTCGACGAAGAAAAGAAAGACAAGGGTAACATCATGTGGTTACAGTCATTAGACGAGACAGATTTTGCTATGCCGGTTATGCTGCCACACGTAGTAAAGCCGGATTATGCACCAGCTTTGAACGCAGATTCGTTGTCACAATTAGGAAATCTTACTGATGAAAATACATACTTGCTGGTTACAGTAAGGGTACCAAAGAATCCTAAGGAAGCTTCTATCAACCTTAAGGCTCCTATCATCATCAATACAGACACAAACGTAGGTGATCAGATTATCATCGACGGAGATGAGCCAGTACGATTCCTGATTCATGATGCATTACATGGAAAGGATGGTGAGTAGCGATGTTGGCATTAACAAGAAAAACAGGCGACGCGATTATGATCAACAACAACATCGAGATTACAGTCCTTGAAGTTCGCGGCGATCAGGTCAAAATAGGAATTTCAGCTCCAAAGGAAGTATCTATCTACCGCAAAGAAGTATATCTTGAAATTCAGAAAGAAAACGAAGCAGCCAAGGGAATCAGCATGGACGACCTTGAAGCACTTAAGAATTTACTATAACCCGACGCGGCATCCAAGTACTCCGTGCTCCCGGAAGCCATCTCCCATTGCAGCCAAGGGAACCTCCCCTAAAGGGGCGCCCCTCCTTAACTGCATGGGGCCCTCTTCCTCGCGCTTGCCTAGGTTGTGTGGCCGCTTGGTATATAAAAACGAAATTTATAATAGAAAGTTTACAGTATAAATTACTGTAGGCTTTCTTTTTTTGTTGCCCAGATACGGCTTCATAGCCTTGGCAAGCGCGAGCAGGGGGGCACCATGCCTGACCATGGGTGGGGGCCCACGCCGGCGGGCTCCCATGGTTAGGTATGGAGGGTGCCCTGCGGGAGCATGAAAAATTATGTGCCGTATCGTAATATTTAGAAAAATTTCACTGTGGCTATAAACTTTCGATAACGTGGTGACGATAATAAGATTAGAAAACTAAAAATTTCCCATATTACAAGGATGTATATTGCCTTACGGATTGAGGAGTGGGACCGGATTCGTATAGGCGTAAGGAGGAAAGAAATGAAAATAGGCGAAGTAAGTAGCCAAGTTAGCTACCAGGGACAAGGAAGTTCAGTAAAAACAGCGCCAGCACAAGCAGTGCAAAAGGAAAGTGCAATAGTTGATTTCTCAGTTGCCAAGGAATCCAAGGCAGCTGAATACGATAAAAACCTTTCGGCGGACCCTGAAAATGAAGGCGCTGAGAAAAATCCTGCAAAGCAGGCAACATCTTCTTTAAAAGAAGCTGTTGAAAAAATCAATTCTGCTAATGGAAATGCCGAGGCTGTATTTGGTATCCATGAAGGCACTAATCGTGTCACCATCAAGATGGTGGACAAGGAAACCAAGGAAGTCATTAAGGAATTTCCAGCAGACAAGACTCTCGATCTTATCGCAAAGGCATGGGAGCTTGCAGGTATTATGGTTGATGAGAAGAGATAGGAGGTAGAGTATGCCTATTAGATTATCGGGCTTGGCATCTGGTCTCGACACCGAGGCTATTGTAGGTGCCCTTGTATCTGCCTACAGTTATAAAAAAGATAAATATGTAAAGGCTCAGACCAAGCTTTCATGGAAGCAGGATGCCTGGAAGACCTTAAATAGTAAGGTGTATGGATTCTATACAAATGTAGGTTCCATGCGTCTATCATCTAATTATCAGGTGAAGAAAACCACAGTAAGTGATACCACAAAGGCCAAGGCTACAGCCAGTGGTGATGCAATTAATGGTACCCAGACACTGGAGGTTAAAAAGCTTGCAAAGACAGCCTATATCACAGGTGCAAAGCTAGACGGTAGTGTTAGTGGCTCCACAACACTTGCTTCTCTCGGCGTGAAAAATAGTAATGCCATGGAAAAGGCCAGCATATCTGTTAGAACTGGAACAAAGGCTACAACTATCGAACTTGATAGTGCAATGACTGTTAATCAGTTTGTAAATAAGCTTGCTGATGCAGGTGTTAATGCTAATTTCGACGAGAAGAATCAGCGTTTTTACATTAGCTCTAAGACATCTGGTGAAGCAGGAGATTTTTCTATTTCGGCTAATAGCTCACAGGGCTTAAATGCTTTGATGAAGCTTGGATTACTTTCTGATAGAGAAGTTGATGCAATCTCAAATACAACAGGTGGAAACATGGCCAAGAAGCTGTTTTCTACAGGCGAAACTGGCTATGATTATCTGCTTGATGAGTCAGAAATGCAGACGCTTATAACAGATTTGAAAAACTATAAGAATGGTACAGCTACATTCGACGATGACAAGAAAGCGCAGCTTGATGATTTAGAAGCATATCTAAATACCAAGTATGCTGATTCAGAGTATACAGTTACAACAAAGGATGATGATGGCAAAGATGTTGTTAACACCTATAAGTATGGTACAGATGGTACTATTGATTTTAGTACAATCAGCGATGATGCATTAAATGCACTTGCAAGCCAGGCTTATAAGGATGCAGCATATGATACAACAGGAACTAAATCTACAGTCATCAGCAGAACCTTATCCTTTACAACAGGAGAGGGAAGCGAAGCTAAGTCATATTCATTTGTTAAAAATGTAGATGGCTTCAAGGATTTGATTAAGAGCATCCAGGAAGGCTCAACTGATGAGGATATAGTTGCTTTAAAGGAATATCTTAATAAGACATATGCCGGAGAGGTTTACAAGACCACATCTACAAATGATGGAATCACTGTAGAAAAATATGGAACAGATGGAACCATCGATTGGGATGCATTGGTTAATGATGAGGATAAGCTGACAGCTTTTGCCAATAGGCTATATGCAGATTCCACATATGATATGTCATCTGATGCAACCTATCAGGAAATCTCAAAGGCAGTAAATGCAGTGCGAGACGGATATCTAGCAATTGCTTCTGCAAAGGCTCTTCCACAGGAGACATCAGACGAAATCGCTATTAGAGCACAAGCAATAGCAGATGCAGAGGAAAAGCTTAAGGAAGCCTTAGATGATCCTACTAATAAAAAGTGGGCAGACTATATCGAGCAGAACTTTGGCGCTCAGAACTCTGAATATGATAAGAGCTACAGTGATTTTTGGATTCAGTCTGATAACATCGAGTTAGCTAACAGTGTATTCTACAGAGTTGATTTGGCTGCAAATGTTGCCGCAGGAAATATCGCTATTGAGAATTCAGATAGAGCTATCAAAATCGATGGACAGGATGCACTCATTAGCTTGAACGGCGTTGAATATTCAAACGGTACTAATTCAATCACTGTAAATGGTCTAACTATAGAGGCATTAGCAGAGACTACTGATGCTATCACAGTAAATGTATCAAGTGATACTGATGCTTTATACGATAAGGTAAAGGATTTCTTAACCACCTACAATAGTCTTATGAATGAAATGCAGAAGCTATACAATGCAGATTCAGCCAAGGACTATGAACCACTTACCGATGATGAAAAGGCAGAAATGTCTGAATCAGAAATAGAAAAGTGGGAGCAGAAGATCAAGGATTCCCTTCTCAGAAGAGATGGCACCCTATCAAGTATTATTTCTGCAATGACCATGTCAATGATGGGCACAGTGGAGATAAATGGAGAGCAGTATTCCTGGTCTACATTTGGAGTACATACACTTGGTTCCTTAAATGCAGAAAAGAATGAAGGCTATGCTTATCACATCGATGGAGATTCAGAGGACAGCTATACATCAGGTGGCAAAGAAAAGCTTCGCGCAGCTTTAGCTGAAGAGCCTGAGGTTGTTATCGAGTTCCTAAAGAAAATGACAAACAATCTGTATACGGCATTAGATGGCAAGATGAAATCATCTGCAATCAAATCTGTATACACTGTCTACAACGACAAGGAAATGGCATCCGAATACTCTGATTACAGCAGAACCATTAAGACATGGACTGACAGGGTGACAGATATGGAGGATGCATACTATAAGAAATTTGCAGCAATGGAAAAAGCTCTTGCTACATTGCAGGGCAATTCTTCTTCAATATCATCGCTACTGGGCGGTTGATAAGTAAGTATTAAATGCGAAACGAAAAGGATTTACGAGGGGGCGGTACTATGACACCAATGAATGGTTACGATGCTTACGCAAAAAACAGGATACTCACAGCTAGTCCAGCTGAGTTGACATTGATGCTGTATGAAGGAGCAATCAAGTTTTGTAACATAGCAATTGTAGCTTGTGAAAATCACGATATTGAAAAAGCTCATAACAATATTCGTAAGACTGATAGAATAATTGAAGAGTTCGAATTGACCCTGGATGATAAATATCCAGTGGCAAAAGATTTCCATGCAGTGTATAGTTATCTTAGGAGCTGCTTAAGACATGCCATGATAACTAAGGAACCTGATGAGCTTGAGGAAGTGCTAAAGCACTTGCGCACCATGAGGGACACTTGGAAGGATGTAATGAAGCTCACCGCCAACGGCAAAAAGGTGGATGGGCAGAAAAACATAGCAGGTTAAAATGTAGCCCCTCTTGTGAGGGGCTATAATTATGTAGGTTGTGTGCGCTGGTTACGGCAACAATCATTTATATACACCGTCGCGAGATTGGCTCCTTGTGTATATAAATAATTGTCACCTACCAGCGTCTGGAGCGTACTAGGGTTGCCGACAATGCGTATTGTCTGCGTAGTGAATACGGACTAGGAGGAGACAGGTATGGAAAATATGGATTATGTAGTAATGCTTAGGGAGTCACTTGAGAAGAAGGCTGATGTGCTAAGGGTACTTAATATCAGAAACAAGGAACAGGAGGCAATTCTCAAGGATCCTAATTCTACTCCAGATGATTTGGAGAAGAATATGAATATGAAATCTGAGCTTATTGAAAGAATTGTCATGCTAGATGATGGATTTGAACAGCTATTTAATAGGGTTAAGGCTATTATAGAAGCTGACAGGGACACCTATGCAGATGAAATTCGCCTAATGCAGGAGCTTATAAAGAAAGTCACTGCTCTTACTGCAGATGTGGAGGCTTCTGAATATCGAAATAAGGAATATGCCAAAACCAGATTTGCTAATGTAAAGAAGGAAGTCCGTGAGATTAAGAAATCCTCTGATGTGGTTTCATCCTATTACAAGCACATGATGAGCCCTCAGACTACAGCGGACCCTGCGTTCCTGGATAAAAAGAAATAGTGTCCTGCGAAGCAGGATTAATGTTAGAAATTAGTATTACACTTAAGTATCACTGGAATTGTTAAGCGGAACCTGTCTATAGAAGAAATCCACTTACTGCTTGATTTGAAAAGTTAAGTGCATTTGGAAGAATTCCGAAATAAACGCACTTTTTCTAAGCCGATTTAAGTGGTCTAAGGCTGTGGTGTGAAAACACTTATAAATTTGTTAAGTGCAAGTGGGGATGTTTAATGCTAGCACTTAACTCACCCTCAAAAAAGTAAGCTTTTGAAGAGAAATGTCTATATCCGCTTAACTTTTTTCAAATGGTGATAAGTGGAATAGTTGAATAAGAAAATAGCGCTTAAGTTGAAGACATTTTTTTGAATGTGAACTCAATATTGAAGGGAAAATACATTAGAAAATGAATCAAGAATAGGAGAAAAATGCGCTTTAAATGCAGCTGATTAGACACAAGAATAGCATTTTTAACAAAAAAATTGTTATAAATTTTAACAAAAATTAAAGTCGCGAAAAGCCAGTAAAATCAAGGCTTTAGCGACTTTTTGCTTATACCCCAAAAGTAGCCAAAATGGAATAAAAATAAAAAATTTTCTAAAAAAGACTAAAGTTTTCAGAATGCGTCTCGATAAATAAGGTGTAAGGAACAAATGAACTAATCAGCAGCACCTTACAAATCGAATTCGAATCTTATTTAAATTTAATAACCAGGCCAGACACGGATGTTGGGCTATCAAACAAAAAGGATTTAAATGCTAAAAGGATTTAGCAGAATCTCATGGAGGAATTAACTATGGTAGTACAACATAACATGCAGGCAGCTAATGCTTCAAGAACATTGAACATTACAACTGATTCTCAGTCTAAGTCTACAGAGAAGCTTTCATCTGGATATAAAATCAACAGAGCAGCAGATGATGCAGCTGGACTTTCAATTTCTGAGAAGATGAGAAAGCAGATTCGTGGTTTGACCCAGGCTTCTACAAACGCATCAGACGGTGTATCTTCAGTACAGACAGCTGAAGGTGCCCTCACAGAAGTTCACGACATGCTTCAGAGAATGAACGAGTTAGCAGTACAGGCAGCTAACGGTACAAACTCAGAATCAGATCGTGACGATATCCAAAACGAAATTGATCAGCTTTCACAGGAAATCGACCGCATCGCTTCTACTACTAAATTTAATGAGACATTCCTTCTTAAGGGCGATATCGGATTAAAGAGAATGTATATCTCAGCTCATGATGCTGGTCTTGATGGAACACTTATCCAGAATACAACAAAGGCTACATTTACAATGGAATCTCTCGAAGCAGGTGAGAGATATCGTATCGGTGGTGTTCAGTATACAATCGGTGCTTCTACAAACGCAGAAGTTGCAAAAGCACTTCATCTTGAGGACAAGATCACTGGTGGTACTACCGAAGATGACCCAGGTGTATGGAAGCTTGACGCAGGAGATACAATCTCAATCGATGGTAAGACATATACAATTAATGCTAACAATGTAGGTTCTGATGTTGCTAATGCAAAGGTAACAAATGCATACCTTAACAAGCTGATTACTAAAGGCTCTATCATTAAATACAATGGTAATGAAGTGCAGAGATTCTCAACAAGTTATAATAGCGTAACTGGTATAGATGATGCCAACGTTACACTTGTAAAAGCAACAGCAGCTTATAACATGGTAGCTACAGAGCTTAAGGCAGCATCTTCAGTCGGAGCTACTGATGGAGCAGCAAAGATTGTTGATAAAGATGAGGCTAATGAGCATGGAACAAATTCAGTTTGGGAAATCTCAGAGATTTCGAAGGTTATCGGCGGAGAGTCAGCTCCTTCAACAGTTACATCAATTAGTTTTACACTATCTAAGGGCTATGTAAACATCCAGAATGCTCTTACACTTAACCTTCATGTTGGTGCTGATGCAGCCATGACAAACAAGATCAATGTTTCTATCGAGGCTATGAACTCTAAGTCAATCGGTATCAACGGTATTAACGTATCCGATGCAACTGGTAAGGCAGCTACATACGCAATAGATGCTATCGCAGATGCAATCCAGAGAGTTTCAGCACAGCGTGCAGAACTTGGTGCTATCCAGAACAGATTAGAGCACTCTATTAAGAACCTCGACAACGTAGTTGAGAATACAGAAGCAGCTGAGTCTCGTATCCGTGATACAGATATGGCAGACCAGATGGTTGAGTACTCTAAGAATAAC
>JAGBJE010000031.1 GCA_017934625.1 Pseudobutyrivibrio sp.
GAGGACGATTAATCTGTCCGTCAGCCCCTACAATGCTCTCAGGCCATGGCAGACCTACCACTGCCTCAAAGCACTGTGTTCCTGCCTGCATAAGAGTGGCTGCTACTTCATCTGCAAGTAATACCTTGCAATTAAAATTTTTCTTTAGTAAAGAGAGCACCGTGCTCTTGCCAGCGCCGATGCCCCCTGTAATTCCTATAAACTTCATATTATTCTGCAAATGTACCTTCCACTGACTGCTCTACTGTAGCAACATCATCCATTCTAGTTCTCTTTAAATAGTCATAAGCTCCAGCCAGTGCAAGTGTCATATATGGTGTAACAAAGAATATATCTAAAATACCTAGCAAAAATACAGCAAGAATTGCCCATCCAATGAAGCTTAATTCAAGTACAAATAAGCTCCACTTAAATCCTGATGTCATTTTCTTAGACATTGCGAAACACTCCTTGATTGAAAGATCTGGTCTATCAATAAGAAGATATGGCATCATTGAATACTGATATGCCTTAATAATACCAGGAATGATCAATAGTAATGACCATAAGAATGTATAAACTCCCACTAAAATCATACCGCCTAACACTCTACCGAAGTTACCATTGCGGAAGCCTACGAATAAATCGGATACCTCTGGAGCATCTCCTCTGTATACTCTGTATGCGAACCATGCAATACCTACTTCAAACATAATAGAAAGTAATCCACCTACGATAGATAAGCATGTGCTAAATGTAGATACTGTAGGTACATACTCCTCGCCAGCAAGCTGTGCTGAAACCTGTGCCATTGTAGAAGGTACTGTTGCGATTCCTACAACAATGCCACCTAAGATTGAACCTAAAATTAAGATACCTACTACTGGCCAATAGTTAGCCTTAAGTGCCGCTCTTGCGTTTGATTTGATTTCTTTTCTTGGAAACATAACTCTTTCTCCTTTTCTTATTTTGAATTTGCGGGAAAACTTAGTGTGCCTCGGCCCAGTTCTTTCCAGCATTCATATCTATTTCCAGCTTTACTGAAAGGGCTGCTGCGTTCTCCATTTCTTCACTAATAAGCTTCTCCACCTGAGTACGCTCTGACTCTAAGGTCTCAACCAAAAGCTCATCATGAACCTGTAACAACAGCTTAGATTTAAGATGCTCGCTAAGCAATCTGTCATGCACCCTAACCATGGCAATCTTGATAATGTCAGCAGCTGTTCCCTGGATAGGTGAATTCATAGCCACTCTCTCACCAAATTGTCTGGTCATAAAGTTTGAAGATGAAAGCTCTGGAATAGGACGACGTCTACCGTACATGGTTGTAACATACCCCTTTTCTTTACCTTCAGCCTTCAAGCCTTCTAGAAATACATGCATCTTAGGATATGCCAGGAAATAATTATCAATATATTCCTGAGCCTCACCCCTGCTTACATCTATATCTTTAGCAAGGCCAAATGCACTAATGCCATAGACAATACCGAAATTAACGGCCTTTGCCCTACGACGCTGCAAATCCGTAACCTCATCAAAAGGTGTATTAAACACCAATGATGCTGTAGAACGATGTATGTCCTGTCCTGCTTTAAATGCATTAATCAGATTGTCGTCACCAGACATATGCGCCAACACCCTAAGCTCAATCTGAGAGTAATCTGCATCTAAAAATACATAGCCGTCCTTTGGATGGAATACCTTTCTAATCTCACGACCAAGCTCCATTCTAATTGGAATGTTCTGAAGATTAGGCTCGGTAGAACTGATTCGTCCAGTTGCAGTAACTGTCTGCATAAATGTGGAACGAACCCTTCCATCTGCATCTACGCAATTTGCAAGTCCATCAGCATAGGTACTTTTCAGCTTTGCAAGCTGTCTATATTCTAATATATCACTTATTATAGGATTTGTGTAGGAAAGTTCTTCTAACACGTCTGCCGCCGTTGAATAACCGGTCTTCGTTTTCTTTCCTCCCTGTATTCCAAGCTTCTCAAAAAGTATCACCCCAAGCTGCTTTGGAGAATTGATATTAAACTCCTCTCCGGCAGCCTTGTAAATGCTTTGCTCAAGCTCTGCAATACGTACAGAAAGCTTGTCACCATACTCCTTGAGCGAAGCTGCATCCATTGCAATACCAGCAATTTCCATATCAAAAAGTGTATAAACCAAAGGAAGCTCAATATCATCATAGATCTTAAGCATTCCCTCTTCTTTTATCTCGGCAATTACCTTTGCAAAGGCTGCATATGCCACATAAGCATTGTAGCAAGCATAAGTAGTCACAGCATCAATCAGGCTATCATCCTCTAAGGCAGCCTCCAGCTTCTTCTTGCCAAACAAATCTGCCGCAGCTGGTATGATGATGGAAAGCACCTCGCTTGCCACATCATCTGCTGTATACGCATTCTTTGTAGGGTTAAGTAAATATGCTGCAACAGCAACATCACAGGCTGATGGGAAGATTGCTGCCTTGCCACCATTCTCCTCTACAGAATGCTTTTCATCCTCTCCAAGAAGGTTGTACACTACATGCATGGCGTTCTTTAAATCCCAGAAGCAAAGCTTAACTCCTGCTGCACTAACCTCCATAAGCTTATGTGCCACGTAATCAGGTGTAATAAAACCAGCTGTTTCAACATAGATTGTAGAATCACCTACAGATAATGCAACACCCTTAATCGCCTTATTAGTATCTGACATGATGCTTGCACCAATAAAGTCTTTTCCACTTTTCTTTAAATCGGCAAAGAAGTTTTCCACATCAGACAGTTCAGATATCCTCTTAAATGTCTCTGAGGTGTTATCCTGCACCTTCGCTGTGGTAGAGCTTTCAAAACGTGGCAACAGCTTTTTCAGCTCATATCTCTTGCAAAGAAGATATGCTTCTTCTGTAAATATGTTACCAAGCTTTGTGCAGCCTTCCTCAAGCTCAATAGGTGCTTTAAGATTAATTGTAGCAAGCTCCTTAGATAATACAGCAATGTCCCACTGAGCTGCTAAATTCTTAGAAGCTCTAGGTGGCTTTAGCTCCTCTACATGAGCATGACACTCCTCTATAGAACCGTACTTTTGAATAAGGGCAGATGCTGTCTTTTCACCGATTCCCTCAACACCAGGGATGTTATCAGAAGCATCACCCATAAGAGCTTTAATATCGATAAACTGCTTTGGAGTAACTCCGTAAAGAGCCTCAACATCCTTAGCATAATACTGCTCTATTTCTGTTCCAGTCTTTTTAGTCTTTGGAATGGAGATTTTTACCTTTTCAGTGGCAAGCTGTAATAAATCCCTGTCTCCTGAAACGATAGTAACATCAAAGCCCTTCTCCTCACCTATGCGAGAAAGAGTGCCAAGAATATCGTCTGCCTCCCAGCCTTCCATTGTAATAACAGGAATTCCCATAGCCTTAAGCATCTCCTGTATACGTGGAATCTGCTCCTTTAGCTCTGGAAGCATAGGCTTACGAGTGCCCTTGTATGCATCAAACATCTTGTGACGAAATGTAGGTGCATGTACGTCGAATGCAACAGCAAAATTATCTGGCTGCTCATCCTCAATAAATTTGAACATCATATTCAAAAAACCAAAAATGGCGCCGGTGTGCTCTCCGGCGCTATTTGTAAGGTCGGGCACCCCGTAGAATGCCCTGTTTGCAATACTATGTCCATCCATTAATAATAATTTCATAACATTAGTCCTTCAAATATTTTAGATTTCGCGAGTTTCCTTAGCGAGCCATGCGTTTTCCTCTTCGGTAAGGTATGGCTTAAGTGTTTCGCGAACCATTGCGTGGTAGTCGTTAAGTGTCTTCTTTTCATATTCTGTAAGCATCTCTGGAATAACTGCATCCAATTCGTATGGACAGTATGTGATTGGTTCAAAATGACGGAAGTCACCGTACTCTGTAGTCTCACCTGCTACGCAAAGAAGCTCGTTTTCAATACGAATTCCAAAGCCGTCTTCTATGTATAAGCCTGGCTCGTCTGTTGTAATCATACCTGGAACCAATTCAGCTGCGTTCTGTCCCTTTGGAACTCTCCAACGGAAGCTGTTAGGTCCTTCGTGTACATTAAGAATGTGACCAACACCATGTCCTGTACCACATCTGTAATCAAGTCCCATATCCCAAACCGGGCCACGTGATAATACATCAAGGTTTGCACCTGTAACTCCCTTAGGGAAGTTCGCAGCCATAAGTCTAAGGTGGCAACGAAGTACAACTGTGTAGTATTCCTTCATCTGCTGTGTAAGCTCACCAAGAGCGATAGTTCTAGTGATATCTGTAGTACCTTCAAGGTAGTGGGCGCCTGAATCAACAAGCAGGAAGCCTTCTGGTTTAAGGGTTGCCTCTGAACCTGGCTTAGCACTGTAATGCATCATCGCAGCGTTTGGTCCGTAAGCAGAAATAGTGCCAAATGAAAGGTCCACAAAGTTTTCCTGTTCCTTACGTCTTGCCTCGTAGTAGTCAGAAACAGTGATTTCTGTCATTGGCACCTTACCAATGTTTTCCTTAACATATTTGATAGCCTTTGTACAGGCAACGCCATCCTTGATATGAGCGATACGAGTATTTTTAATCTCTGTCTCGTTCTTAATTGAGCGCATAAGCTCTGATGGGTTCTTACCATCGATAATCTTAGCTGAGCCCTTTAATGCCTTAACAAGATTGTAGTTAACAATGCTCTCATCAAGAAGGACGCTTCTATTTGCTAAATCAGCACTTTGCATGTAATGGTAAACCATATCGTATGGATAAAGCTTAACGCTGTTATCGTTGAGATATCTCATAGCCTCCTCTGGCCAGTTGGTAGTGTCAGTAAATAAGATCACGCTATCATCTGTAATAAGAAGGAATGAAAGAAATACAGGCACGTTTTCAATATCATTTCCTCTTAGGTTTAAAATGTAAGCAATGTCATAAAGGCTTGTGATTAAGTGTGCATCAGCCTTTTTCTTCTTCATCTTCTCACGGATGCGATAAATCTTAGAGTGCATGCTCTCGCCTGAGTATTCATCTGCAAGGACCCATGTAGTAGCCTTTGGAAGAGATGGTCTATCCTCCCAAATAATATCTACCAAATCCTCTGTAGTGAAAAGCTCACCGCCCTTGTCCTGAGCAATATCAAAATACTTTGCTGCGTTCTTAGCAGAAACACATCTGCCGTCAAAACCAAGGCAACCGCCAGCTGGGAAGTTCTTTTCGATAAATTCTTCAACCTCTGGTACATTTGGCTCGCCCATGCGCTCTAAGATTACCTCTGAACCAGCAATCTGCTTAGCAGCCTGAACAAAATATCTTCCATCTGCCCAAAGATGCGCCTCTGTAAGTGTGATAACAGCTGTACCAGCTGAACCGGTAAAGCCTGTAATAAAGCTACGCTCTTTAAAATGCTCTCCTACATATTCAGATGAATGAAAATCATCTGTTGGAATAAGGTAAAGATCTATTCCTCTTTCCTTCATTAAATCTCTTAATTTTGCAATTTTCTCATTTGTTGTCATTATCTTCTTTTCTCCGTATTACTTTTTGTTTGTTTTGTCTTTTCGTTAAGCTGACTTTCTTTCTGTTTAACATCTTCCTTTACTTCATAAGAAAGCTCTTCCTCTTCTTCATTATCACTTGAATCGATTGATTTAAGCATATCAAAGAAATATTGTCCCTGCTCAGACAAATCCTCATATTTAAAGTCTGCTGTCAAATCACAATCTGAAGCTATAAGAGCAGAGCCTTCTGCCTTGTTTGAAAGATTCCATATACAGCTAGAAAGCTGATATTCATCAATTACTTCCTGCCACTTAGCAGCTTCCTTAGTGTCTACTGCTCCATCGCCATCAGCAGCTACAAAGCCGTATTCAGAAATGAACACTGGAAGACCTTCCTCTAAGGCATTTGTAAGTGTATTTCTAGCGCTAGACTTGTGTGAGCCAGCATAGAAATGATATGTGTACATGATGTTGTCAAACTCAAGTGGGTCATCTAAAACTGAATCAAGGTCGCTAGACCACTTTGGGGTACCAACAAGAATGATTGCATCCTCATCTACATTTCTTATTACAGGAACGACTTCATTTGCATATTTCTTAATGTCATCCCAGGTAGTATCACCGTTTGGCTCGTTGCAAATCTCATAGATAACATTTTCGTTATCTTCGTATTTGCGAACCATCTCACCAAAGAACTGGATAGCTTCGGCCTTGTATTCATTAGGATCAGCATCATTTAATATATGCCAATCAATGATTACATACATATCGTTATCTGTAGCAGCCTGAACAGCCTCGTCGATGTTGTCCTTAAGAGTATCTTTAATATCCTGACCACCTACGCAGTAACCATTGTAATCGCTTGTGTACATAGCAAGGCGAATCACATTGATTCCCCAGTTATCTCTAAGGGATTTGATAGAATCTGCTGTGACATACTCAGGAAACCAGCTAAGGCCATGGCTACTTACACCAGTAAGTGAAACAGCATTACCTTCCTCGTCTGTAAGAATGCCGTCCTCCACGTGAAGCGCACCATAATAGTCAAGAGTAACTCCTGTAGATGCTGCATCTGTTTCATTAACAGGCTCTTCTACTGGCTCTTCTTTAGTGGCATCTTCTTTAGTGGCATCTTCTTCAATATCTTCCTCTACTGGCTCTTTGCTCTCAGGCTCCACA
>JAGBJE010000228.1 GCA_017934625.1 Pseudobutyrivibrio sp.
TAGTGTTAGCATCTAAATAGTACAAAACAAAATGAGATATCCCCTAAAAGTATTGTATAATCAACAAATGGAGGAACTCATTATGTCACGTCAAAGAAAACAACACAGCAAGCAATTCAAGTTGGATGCCATCAACTATCGTAAGGAGCATCCTGATCTCACTCAATCAGAGTGTGCCAAGAACCTAGGAATAGGTGTCAGCACCTTGGCCCGTTGGGAATCTCAGTACAGAGACCACGATGGCGATATTCCTGTTCGTGGTTCGGGTAATTACGAATCAGATGAAGCGAAGGAAATCGCTAGATTGAAACGTGAGTTACGCGATGCTCAGGATGCACTTGATGTGTTAAAAAAAGCCATCAGCATTCTGGGGAAAGATTAACGGAAGCTATCTATACTGAAGTTTCCGCAAAGGTAGAGGCATCTAAAGTTACTGGACACCGTGTTTCTACTTCTGGAATGCTGAAATTTTTAGGTGTTTCTCGCTCTGGATATCGCTCTTTTCTTAATCGCAAAGTTTCTGCTACTAAGCAACGTAAAGAAGCGGTTAAAAAGAAAATCCAGATAATCTATGATGATTCTAAACAGAACTACGGAGCCCCTAAAATAGCACAGACTCTTCGCAATTCTGGAGAAACTATATCCGACCGCACTGTAGGTTTATACATGCGTGAAATGGGCATTAAAGCCCAGTGGGTGAAGCCTTGGACTACCACAACCAGAGACTCTGATTTTAGCAAAGAGCTTCACAACATCCTTGATGAGCAATTCAATCCAGATAGACCAAACGCTGTTTGGTGTACTGATATCACATATATTTGGACTCAGAACGGATTTGTTTATCTGAACTGTGTCATGGACTTATTCGCCAGGAAAATCATTGCCTGGACCCTCGCAGAAACCATGGAGGTTTCTACTGTTATTGAAACTATTGAAAAAGCTAAGGCTAGACGCAACACTGATTTACCTTTGATTATCCACTCTGACCGTGGTAGTCAGTATGTTTCAAAGGCCTGGCAAGAAGCTACTGCAAAGATGCAGCGTAGCTACTCTCATAGCGGCTATCCTTATGATAACGCCTGCATCGAATCCTTCCATTCACTAATTAAAAGAGAATGGCTTAACAGATTTACCATTACCGATTACAGGCATGCATACATGCTTATTTTTGAATACATTGAAGCATTCTATAACACCGTCAGGATTCATAGTCATTGTAACTATATGTCTCCTGATGAATATGAAAGGTTGTATGAAAGGGTGAAGTCTCTGTCAGTTGCTTAACTGGCAGAACCTCTCATTTTAATTTGTACTAAATCTTGACACAGGACCACTTATAAAATCTTTGTATATTTCCTTCTACAACAACGCCATCTCTGCCAATTGCCAACATTCATAACACACCAATTTATTCTCAAAATACACTCTCAGATGCAATGAAGTAGCGCCTTTTACTTTCTCTAACTTTGTAAAGCTCATGCTCCCTGTATGTTCGTAATCAATGGTAAAGTTGCAAGCCAATCTGTTAACTAACTGCGACGACTTCATAAAATCAAATTCAGCCCTTGCATTGACTAACAAAGGGGCATCATTTTGTTTATGGCTATTCAAATATCTCCGTTTTGCTGCTGTTCCAGAAAATGAAATAACTACTTTATCTCCATAATATGCACAGTCATTAATAAACAAGGCATTATTTTCGAAACAGTCAGCTTGAACAAA
>JAGBJE010000229.1 GCA_017934625.1 Pseudobutyrivibrio sp.
AAAATAAAAGAGAGAAGGTTTGTTTATTACATCATTTTTAGGAGTTTAAAAATGAAAGAGATTATTATGTGGGATTACAGCTTTGCCATACCTAGCCTTATGATACTAGGCCTATTAATGTCAAATTATTTTTTACTTAAGCGTCTTCCGCTTAGAGTTAATAGATATTTCGTAGATTTATTAATTATTGAAGCTATAGTCATTTCTTCTGATATTATTTCCAGCTGGGCATGTGAAGAATATAGAGATTTACCTAGAACTATTGTAATATTGACAAACATGGTATTCTTCATTTTCTTTGCAATCAGAGGGCATGCCTTCTTTGCCTTTACCTGCAGTTTTTTGGGACTAGACCCTAGTGAAAATAAATTCAGGACCTTTCTATGCCAACTTCCACTAATATTCAACGAAATTGTTATTATTTCATCCCCATGGACTAAAGCCATATATAGTATAGATGAAACTGGATATCATCGTGGAAAATACTATATGTTAATTATATTTATATTTTTCTTCTATATATTATTTAGTGCTTATGTTTCCATAGTTTATCGAAAAAATATAAAACGACATCGCGAATTATATGGAATTATCATATATCTTGTATTACTATGCATTGGCCTAACTTGTAGAACCTTTATACCACAATTTCTTTTGATGGATACATTTTGTATCATGGCAATTTTGACAATCACTCTTGTGTTTATGAATCCTGATTTTTATATCGATATAAGAACCAGGCTCTTTAATACAGAAGGGCTTAGAATGTATTTAAATGAAATGAATTCTAAAAAACACTCTGTGATTGCCGCATTTATTATAAACCATTATGAAGAGGTTGTAGAAATATATGGACGAAAACAAATGGATAAAGGTATCGGCTTAATTGGTTCTTATTTAAAGAAGACTTTTCCTGATTTACTTTTATTCTATTATCGCTCCGGCAGGTTCATTATAATTGCAAAACCTGATGTGGACATAGATGATGTTTTAGATAATATTGAAAATAGATTTAATAAGCCTTGGACATCTGATGATACTGAGCTTTACTTAAACGTAAGCTTTACAAAAATTGATTGCAACTGCACCAGATACTCTACAGATGCGATTTTAAACGTGTTAGCCAATTCTTAAGAGTTTGTCAGCAACACAGAAAATGAAACATATATAATAAGTGAAACTCAATTTGATGCAAGTGAGGAATCCATCACTATAAAAAGATGCTTAGAAAAATCCATCGAAAATAATGCTGTAGAAATATTCCTACAGCCTATTGTGGATGCTCATACCTATGAACTTGTTGGCGCTGAAAGTCTTTGTAGAATCAGGGATAACGTCGGTAATATCATTCCTCCTGGCAAATTTATATCCATTGCCGAAAGTAATGGCAGGATTAATCAATTAGGGGAGCAGGTATTTGAAAACACCTGTAAGTTTATCAGTGAAAACAGCCTATCTTCCTTTAATATGAAGTGGATTAACGTAAACCTTTCCACCGCCCAGTTTATGAAGAACGACTTAGCCCATACCTTCGAGGCTTTTACTAAAAAATACAACGTCAACCCATCAGAAATACATTTAGAGATTACAGAAGCGGCTATTATTGATGAATCCATAATGAAAAGCCAGATTCAGGAGATTCAAAAGATTGGATTTGTATTCGCATTAGATGATTACGGCACAGGATATTCAAACGCAAGCCGCCTAAAGCATTTTCCATTCATCAATGTAAAGATAGATATGAGTCTTGTATGGGACTACTGTGCTGCCCCTGACCAAATGCTACCAATGCTTATTGAAACTCTAAAAAGCAATGGCTACAGCATCACCGCTGAAGGAATAGAAACCCTTGAAATGGCAAAGGCCATGACCGAAATAGGTTGCGATTATCTACAGGGCTGGTATTTCTCAAAACCAATACCACCAGATGAATTCATAGCAAAATACAAGAAAAGCTAGCATCGTGCTAGCTTTTCTTAATTATATTTCATATCCTAAATGCTTTAATAATCCATTACAACCATTTACTACATCTTCATAGCAGACATCGAACTTTCTTGTATACCAAGGATCATCTATATTCCTAGGCCTATCAGTAAAATCTAACAGTCTATAGATTTTATTATCCCTGTCCTCACCGAACTCATACCTAAGGTCACGCATATTTTCTGCATCCATTCCGATGATATAGTCAAAATCCCTATACTCATCCTTTCTGATATGGCGCGCCCCATATCCACTGCAATCTATCCCCTTGCTATTTAGCACCTGCCTAACAGGCGGATATACAGGATTTCCTATTTCCTCATAGGTCATAGCCGCACAATCAATATAAAACTCCTGCGCTATTCCTTTTTTATCAACCATATCCTGCATAACATACTTGGCCATAGGTGAGCGACAAATCGAACCATGACACACAAATAATATTCTTGTCATTGTGAAATCCCCTTGTTTTTTTTGCTATTTTGTAAATGATGACATGAAGTTCCAAGCCACCTCACAGGTGTGTTCTCTACATTCATGCACCTGATTATCCACACTTCCAAATGCTGTACGGCAAACTCCATCTTCACTGTCATAATAATTAACTGTAAGCACACCACCAGTAGAAGGATCCTTAAACTGCTCTACCCTGTCACCAGGAATGCCGTAGATTTTATCTTCCCAGTTGTCTTTATCTGAAAAATCCACATCAAAATTAATCTTTAGCTTATTAACTGATGCTGCATACTGAATGCGCTCTAAAGATTCATTTGCCTGAAATGGCAATTCTGGAAGTGGACTCTTAACACCTCCGGCATAAAAGATTGGAACTGACACTGATGTGTTCATGCCAGGGTCTCCAAGTGATTTGCCAAATGGATTATCCTTTACTGGGAACAGTGCACTCTGTGGAGCCACTGCAGCAAAAACATCTGGATATTCCTGAAACATATCCCAGGTCTTTGCACTTCCCATAGAAAATCCTGTAGCATAAATTCTCTTTTCATCAATGTTATATCGCTTCTTAAGGCCTTCAATCATCTCTATAGCCTTGGTAGGAGTAACATTCTGATGATTCTCGATTGCAACAAACAGGAAGTTATGCTTGTGGCAAACCTCCCACCAGCCTGAAACGTATGTTAAAAATAATGCGGAATCACCGCCACCATGAAATCCTATTACAAGAGGTGCTGGGCCATTGTCAAAAACATCTTTGTTATAATACGCAAAATAACCATCCCCAGGCTCTGCCACCATACCTATTTCATTAAAGTCTGGCTCGATTTCTACCTTGCCACACCACATTTTATATTTCCAGATAAAACTCTTAAAATCTGCAACATAATCAGCCTTATCCTTAATCATCACATGCTCACATGACTCAAAAGCCTCGTTAACATCTAAAGAATTCCCTACACTTATAATAGCAATATCCTTACGCCTTACATCAGGTACAACTGAAAGACCTTCCATGGAAATCATTATTGGTGTAATCTCACCTGGTCCCCAAAGATACTCCCCATCAATTGTCTGTATAAGATTCTTAGCGCAATAATCAGCAGATTTGCCAAAGCTAAAAATATCTACTCTGTAAATAGCGCCGCGGATATAATATCCCCTAAACTGCTTGTTTGGAAAATCGTAGTATTCTACAATTCCATCTTCGTATCTAGGGTCAATTCTAGTATTGGCAATAAGCTCTTTGTAAAGGCTAACATCTGCATTATCCCAACCGCCATCACAAGTAGGATATACAAATAATACGCTTGAATCGTATGAAGCTGCAATATCGGCTAATCCTGATTCCTTAGCAAACGCAATTGCCTCTTCCTCTGTCTTTTTAGTTTCCTCAAAAACAATTAACATTGGAGCCTTGAAGCCATAATTAAGAACTGTTCCATCTATATCAGTTTTTGGAACGTAAGCCTTTAAATAAAAATGCTCATATTCATGCTCCCAAAACTTTCCTCCATCAGTAAGCTTTCTAACTGTTGGTCTAATCATTATTCCCAAGTTTAAATTCCCCCTTTGTACTATATTGATGGTAAAATCTTACTATTTAAGGAAGGAATTAAACACCTAATTTCTTTAGATAAAACCTTGAGGAATTATTAATCTTTATTCCTATCGTTTTCAAGCTCGGCCTTATGACGCCTGTTAATATTCTTACTAGTATCAATAGTACTGGCTCTTTGAACAGATGAATTTCCAAATTTTCCCCTGATAGAATCCAGTGCCCCGTCCAATGCCTTTCGCTTTTCATTATTTTCATCTGTAAAAAGGCTCATTTGCTCAAAGCCATCCCTATCTATATCTGTAACGGAAAGTCCAATAAGTCTAAGTGGCTCTCCTCTCCAGCTTTCTCTCATAAGCCTTTTAGCAGTTTGATAAATCACCTCTGTAACATCAGTAGCATCACTAAGCTTTGTTTGATGTGATTTATTGACAAAATCCAGATTTCTGTAAGTCACTCCAACACATCTGCATTTACCTCCGTCTGCTCGCATTCTAGCTGCCACCACATCAGCCTGTGCTAACAATAATCTATTGATAGATTCCAAATCTACCAAATCATCCTCAACTGTTGTCTCAGCTGAATATCCCTTAGCATCCTCCGGCTCATCCACAACTGGTGAATCATCATAACCATTTGCATAATCATGAAAGTGATTCGCAGCTCTCTCTCCGAGCACCAGTGAAAGCTGTTCGACAGGTGTTCTAGCCAGTTCACCAATTGTATTTATATTAAAGCTCTTTAGCCTTATGGTAGTAGATTTTCCACAGGAAAACAAATCCCCCACAGGCAGTGGCCACATCTTTCGTGGAATTTCATCCATAAATAATGTGTGCACCTTATTAGGCTTTTCAAAATCCGACGCCATCTTGGCGCAGAGCTTGTTTGGGCCGATTCCAACATTTACTGTAAATCCAAGCTCCCTGTAAATTCTATCCTTTATTTCATGAGCTGTAGCTATTGGATCAGGATAGATTAGATGCATTCCAGACATATCAAGGAACACCTCATCTATGGAAAAGGATTGCATACAAGGCGTGTATTCCTGACAAATAGCCTTAAATGCCCTGGAACATTTAACGTACCAGTCAAAATTAGAACCTGCAATCACAAGATTAGGACATTTCCTAAGTGCAGAGCTGACAGGCTCCCCTGTTACTATGCCGTATTTTTTAGCAGGAATGGATTTAGCCGCAACAATGCTTCTTCGGGAAGATGGGTCGCCACCAACAATAGATGGCACTTCACGCAAATCAGGCCCGCCGTTTTTAAGCATCTCAACAGCCGACCAGGAAACAAAAGCACTATTAACATCTATATGAAAAATCAATCTATCCTGCATATTTTACCTCTTAATATATAATACATCATATCTCAGCAAATGCAAACAAACGTTTTGTTTGCAGCTATTGAAAATTGGGTCAATGGACTATATTATCTTAGTATGAATTACATTAATTTATCCGATTACCTAAAAAATAAATATGGAACCAAGGTGTACAAGTTATCCCTTTCAACAGGCTGCACATGCCCTAATAGGGATGGCTCTATTTCCTATGGCGGTTGCATCTTCTGTTCTGAGGGTGGTTCGGGAGACTTCGCCGCAACAGGCATGGATTTAGATGAGCAGATAGCCTATGCACGCGAAAAAGTCGACGCTAAAATACCAGCAAAGATTCCAACAGATGAACGAAAGTACATAGCATATTTCCAGTCATTTACTAATACCTATGGTGATGAAAAATATCTTATGGACTTGTTTAAAAGAGTGCTGGATTATCCATTCATTGTGGGCCTTTCTATTGGAACCAGGCCTGACTGCCTGTCAGATGAAATGATTTCGTTTTTAAGTCAGCTTAACAAAGATAAAGAAGTTTGGGTTGAGCTTGGCCTTCAGACCATTCATGAAAAAACTGCAAAGCTAATTAACAGAGGCTATGATCTGCCTGTATTTGAAGATGCCTATAAAAGACTTACAGATGCAGGGCTAAAAGTTGTAGTTCATGTGATACTAGGCCTTCCTGGGGAATCGGATGACGATATTATTGAAACTGTAAAGTATTTAACAGGCCTTACTCCTACCCTGTTTGGAATCAAGCTGCAGTTATTGCATATACTTAAGGGTACCAAGCTTGCTTCTATGTATGAAAAGGAACCATTTCGTATTTACGAATTAGATGAATACTGTGAGATTGTTGGCCGCTGCCTAATGGTTCGTAAACGTTAAATAGTGGGTACCTCGTACCAGTTCATATAGTTTGAGATAATCCTATATATAAACTATGGGTTATTTACATAGTATGTAGACTATGTATAGTGCCCGACATATAGGAGGTATCTTTATGAATAAGTCAGCTCAACT
>JAGBJE010000230.1 GCA_017934625.1 Pseudobutyrivibrio sp.
CCGGAATGCTTGGTGCCAATTGGGGTAATTTCGTAGCTAGATTTTTAATGATGTTATTTGCAGTGGCAATTTATCCAGCATTAATTAAAAAGTGGAAATAAGAAATATGTAAAGTAAGAAAGCGCCTTGCAAGGCGCTTTCTGTTGGCTTTAAGAACTAATTGTCATTATCATCTGTGGTGATTTCTTCTACAATATCAGCATCATCTGGCTTATCAGTTTCTACGTTATCGGAAGGGACTTCTGTGGTCTTGGCAGCCATAGCCCCTTTTGATTCATTAGTATCTTCAGGTTCACTGACTTCATTATCATTTTCCGTATATACGATACCTGGCCATTTCAAACCAGCTTGGTCATAGGTGTCTATCTCTTCAACTGTGGATGGTTCAAAATAATTGTTCTCTGTAAATATGTAATTAGATTGAGCTGGCATACTAGAAGGTATTTCATTCTCTATTGGGGAACGACTTTCAGTGTCAAATGGAAGAAGTATTGAACCGTTCGCTATAGTTATTTCGCCATTGTTCCTTTCCGTGAGGTCATTAGTTATATCATTTAGGTAATTAAGATAATCTACACAAAACTCTACGGAACCATCATTTTCTGTTAAAAATGCATTCTGAAAAGCGGCAGTATTAGTATATGTTCCTCCTGATATTTCATTTACGATTGTGTCAAGTGGCTTTCCTTCATGAAGATTATAAAGTATTGAGTCAAAACCTAAACAAAATAAATATGAATTAAACTCTGGCGAGTCAGTCCCGCTAAAATCTTCTTTTACAGAATTATAATATGGTACATATGCATCATTATCTACTTCAAGTGCAAGCTTTGACAAATAGAGGCAAGCAAGATAACCGGTGACATATCGACTGGCAGTGTTTAGGGTTTCATGCTCATAATCAGGTTTCTTTGTACTTATACTTGCTCCGCCATAGTCAGGATCATTATAGTTGGCGTAAAATGAAAGAAGTAAATCGTCGGTATATGTATCGTTTACTCTTGGTTTATCATTCTCATCAGTGTCGGTTCTCATTGCCTCAAAAATTTCATTTCTATATTCATATACATTTTCTACTGCAGAAGCAGAACCTTCCACAAACCATATAGGAAACATGTTGTCCTTATATGTGGCGTCAGTGTATTGAAGCGGATATGTGCCAGTCATTCCAACTCTATTATAGTCATCCATGAAAGCATGCATAAGTTCATGTACGATAGTATTATGTAAATTATAAAGTTCATTTTCATCAAAGCTAACTTCATGCGTATTATCATCTATACTATAGAGATTATGAGTATTCACTCCCATGTAATAACTGAATTTGGAATCATTAGCTGTGTCATAATCCTCCCAAACGTAGGCTAGTGCACCTTCTACATCTTTATCTTTATCTACTATGTTACGTTGGTCATAAATGTATAAGCCAATATATCTTCCCAGTTCATCCTTTTCAGTATTATTAGCTGCTGCGGTGTATGATGGGAAAGCTTTAGTAAGAATATACACAGCCTGCGGTTCTATAACATTTTTTACAAGGTTAGTAAACCAGCTTAGGTTCTCTTTGCCAATTAACTCAATTGCGCCTTCACTACAGTGGATTTCCACTAAATCCTTCTCAGGTGCTGGCGTAGGTGCAGCATTATCTGAAGGGGCAGCGAGAGCAGTCTGGTCCTGGTCATCACTATTTGAACTACCAGAAATAACTGGTGCTGATGCTGTGCCACTTAGATTGTAAGATGTGAAAAGCGCAGCCTCTACAGCAGGAGTAGTAAATGTTTCACCAACAAAATCAACTATAGAGCTAGTAGTGATAAATGTGATTTTTGTGGAAGGGTTTGAAACAGAAAGGAAGGTAGCATCTTTATACAAGGTAGTCAGAAATTCTGGCATCTTGATATAGAAATTAGTACTTCCATTATCGCCTTTTAATATTACGTTTTCAGGAACATAAAATGCGAATACTGGAGCATAGCTTATGCCTCTCAAACAGGTAGTTGATACACATCCTTTTTCATCAACCCAAATAACAGGAATGTCCCAGTGATACCCTTCATTGGTTTGTATAGTTGCTATATTGTCAAAAGGTTCGTTAAAGGCAGGGGCATCGAAATTGGTAATACAAGGTCCTGTTAAGGTCCTTTTTCCTGCTGCTTTAACGGTAGAGGCGTCTTTTACGATTTCAACACCTGCTGTCTGAGCGTTTGATACAAATGAAAAAAAGTTAGTAAAAGCAAATAAGCACACAAAAGCTGTGCTAAATAGTCTTAAAAAATAATTCCTAAATTGTTTCATAATAACCACCATTACCTTTTCTTATCACTATTTACAACGTGGATTTATTATACAGTATGAAAAAGTAAATTCTGTGAATCTACACCTACATATTTGATATTGGATAGACAGGATAAAAAATAGAGCCATTATCCAATATCGTAAGTCAGTTTGGCAGCTGACAAATGTGGTACAAAGTGAGGTCAATGCCGCAAATATCCCAAGATATTTATGGCCTTTTTGTGCATAATGCAACAATTTCGTAATTATAATGAAATAAAGCAAGAATTAGAAGTTAAATAGCAAGAATTAGAAAATATCTAACCTAATTTTAAGTTAAAATATTTTTGGCTTGAGGGGAGAAGAGTTAAATCATTTTTTAAGGGAGAAATGTAAAATGAAAAGGAAAGTATTTAAGAGCTTAATGAGCAAGCTCTTGGTAGTTGCTTGCGCCTTGACTATGTGCGTATCAACACCATCACTTGATGCTCAGGCGGCAGAAACAACTCTTCTGAATACCTATGGTTCTTCATACGGCTATTCAGGAACATGTATCAATTTGTATCAGCTTCGTGATGCAAATCAGCTGGCATTTTTGAAAAAGCATTATAACAGTATCACTCTTGAAAACGAGATGAAACCAGATGCTTTATTAGGAGGTTCTGCGAGACTTATCTCTACAGACCAGGCTAAGAGACAGGGATATTATATTCCTAACAATTATCGTGAGCCTTATGTTCCACAGATTAACTTCAGCACAGTAGATGAAGTTATGAAAATCTGCTACAACAATGGCCTTAAGATGAGAGCTCATACATTGGTATGGCATTCACAGACACCTTCATGGTTCTTCAGAAGTAACTATGCTGGATATGGCGGATTCGTAAATCAGCAGGTTATGGATGCACGTCTTGAGATGTACGTAAAGACAGTTATGAACCACGTATATACAAACCAGTATGGTAGTGTTGTTTACGCATGGGATGTTGCAAATGAAGTACTTCATGCAGAGAATTCTGGCTGGGAAGCAGTTTATGGAAACAACAAGGTAAATGCTTCATACGTAAAGAAGGCCTTCAACTATGCTTATGATACTTTAGAGTATTTCAAGCTTACAGATTCAGTAAAGCTTTTCTATAACGATTTCAATACATACATGGAAGTAAATAATGTAATTAAGCTTGTTAACTATATTAATCAGGGAAGAAAGGTTTGCGCTGGTGTAGGTATGCAGTCTCACCTTGGAACAGACTTCCCATCAGTTGATTATTATACAAACGCACTTAACTCATTCATTAGAGCAGGCTTTGAAGTACAGATTACTGAGATGGATATTTCTAACAAGGGTGATTATGACATGGCTAACTATGCATATAATCTCTTCAAGAATATCAATACTGCTAAGAAGAATGGTGGTAAGATTACAAGCATTACATGGTGGGGACTATCAGATAGAACAACATGGATTAAGAATCAGGCTCCATTATTGTTCTCTGCACCAGGCTCACCAAAGCAGTCTTACAACAAGGTTATCCAGGCATACACAGAGGTACTTGGACAGCCATCTAATCCACAGCCACAGCCACAACCACAGCCACAGCCTACACAGCCAAGTGGTCAGAATGTAAACAACAACTCTACAGCAAACATTGCTGATGGTTGGTATTACCTTAAGAACACAAACTCTCAGAAGTATCTTACAGTTGAGGGTAACAAGGCTGCAGCAGCTACAAATGTATGCATCAGCACAGGTACAGGTGTAGATGGACAGAAGTGGTATGTACAAAACTTAGGAAATGGATATATTTCACTTAAGTCAGGTCTTGGCGATTATATGCTTGATGTCGCAGAAGGCAAGGGTGATGATGGAATTAACATCCAGATTTACAATGCATATGCACATGACCCACAGCAGTTTGTTGTAAAGAACACAAAGAAGAGCGGTGTTTATACAATCGCAACAAAGGTATCTAAGGAAGTTAGATACGTAGATGTATATCAGCACAAGAAAACAGATGGTACAAATGTATGCCAGTGGTTATACTATGGCAACCCTAACCAGGAGTGGATTTTTGAGCCTGTACAGAATCAGTCACAGCCTTCAACACAGCCATCTAATCCACAGCCACAACCAGCTCCACAGCCAGCTGCTACAGGACTTAAGGCAACAGCTACTATCAACAGCTGGGGTAGTGGATACACAGCAAGCATTAAGGTATCTAATAACACAGGCAAGACTGTAAATGGTTGGACACTTAAGCTTAAGAAGAGCGAAGTAAAGATGGATTCAAGCTGGAACGTAAACGTTAAGGAATCAGGAGATTATTATGTAATTACACCTGTAGATTGGAATTCTTCAATTGCAAATGGAGGTAATGTTGAATTCGGATTTAACGGTTCAGGAAGCGTTTCAAACAATCTTTACATGGATGTTCAGTAATAGATTTTAATAACTAATAACCAAAAGCTCTACTCGCCCTCAAGCCATGTTGTTTAAAACAATTATTATGAGGGATTATTATGAATAAATTTATCAAAAGAATGCTTGGCGTAGCATTGTCAGCAGCATTATTTGCTGGTATGACACAGGATGTTTTCGCTGCATCTGTAATAAATGGAAGCTATGTTAAGGGTGACAACGAAAACAATCCGCTAGTAACACAAAGCTATGGTGCGGACCCTGGTGTAATGGTATACAACGACACAGTGTATATTTACACCACAAACGATAGCGAAGAATTCGCAGGTAACAATGAAAACACTTATGGAAAGATTAATCAGCTTAACTGCTATTCATCAAAGGATATGGTTAACTGGACTGACCATGGTGCATTTAATATCGCAGGCAGAAATGGTGCAGCAAAGTGGGCTAACAACTCATGGGCACCAACAGTTTGCTGGAAGAGAATTAATGGCAAGGATAAATTCTTCCTTTACTTTGCAAACAATGCAAGCTCAATCGGCGTATTAACAGCTGATAGCCCTACAGGTCCATGGCGCGACCCAATCGGAAGAGCTTTCATTACTAAATCAACACCAAAGTGTAATGTATAATGGCTTTTTGATCCAGCTGTCCTTGTAGATCGTGTTGGAACAGGCTATCTTTACTTCGGTGGTTGTGTGCCAAGAGGACAGGATGCACATCCAAGAACAGCCA
>JAGBJE010000231.1 GCA_017934625.1 Pseudobutyrivibrio sp.
TGCACTATCAGTTATTCATCTCTCAGGCTTCTTGGTCTTGTTCCACCATTCCTTGAATGTTTTAAAGGCTTCCTGCGCACAAAAAAGACCCGGTACATTGTACCGAGTCTTTTGAAATCTGCCGAAGCAGTGATTATCTCTTCGAGAACTGAGGTGCGCGACGAGCAGCCTTTAAGCCGTACTTCTTACGCTCCTTCATACGTGGATCTCTTGTGAGGAATCCAGCAGCCTTAAGTGTAGGTCTGTACTCAACATCTACCTCAAGGAGTGCACGTGAGATACCGTGTCTGATAGCACCAGCCTGACCAGTGTATCCGCCACCCTTTACGTTAACGATAACATCGAACTTATCTACAGTACCTGTAGCTACAAGTGGCTGACGAACAACTACCTTTAATGTCTCAAGACCAAGGTACTCGTCGATATCTCTCTTATTTATTGTAATCTTGCCTGTGCCAGGTACAAGATATACTCTAGCAACTGAAGACTTTCTTCTACCAGTTCCATAATACTTGTTTGTATTCTTAGCCATGATCTACCTCCTATTAAAATGTAAGCACTTCTGGCTTCTGTGCCTGATGCTTGTGATCTGGTCCAGCATAAACGAAAAGCTTTGTATACATCTGACGACCAAGTGGTCCCTTTGGAAGCATGCCCTTAACAGCGTGCTCGATAACTCTCTCTGGATGTGTGTTAAGCATTTCCTTAAGAGTTGTCTCCTTCATACCACCAACGTAATCAGAGTGATGATAGTAAACCTTCTGATCAAGCTTCTTACCTGTAACCTTAATCTTCTCTGCATTAACTACGATAACATAGTCACCACAATCAGCGTGTGGAGTGAAGACTGGCTTATTCTTACCTCTTAAAACCTTTGCAACTTCTGCTGAGAGGCGACCAAGTGTCTGTCCCTCTGCATCAACTACATACCATTTTCTCTCAAGCTGAGATGGGTTTGGCATATAAGTATTCATGAGAATTCCTCCTTAAATAAATCTGTAAAAGATTCCTGCCGGTGATGTCCGGGCACCTGCACGGAATGTTATAGTAAACTTGTCTCTGGGCTAATAGACACAAGCCTCCTTACTACATCAACCGTTACATTGTACTATAGGAATATTGTTACGTCAATACAAAAATTGTATTTGAAGCATAAAAAAATACCCCTGGTACACAAAGTAACCAAGGGTATTTTAACATCATTCTCTATTCAATTTCAATTGAAATATTATCTACTGAGCCCACTCCGTTAAAGCCGAACTCTACACTTCCACCATCTGAGATAGATGCATTCCAATCTAATGGTGTAATAACATAATAATCACCAGATTCCTTAAGATTTACATTCCAAATTGAATCAATCTTTACCTGACTCTTTTTAATCTTTGCAGTCCATCCATTTACAGGATGTCCTGTAGAATTTGAAATCTTTACAGATGCTGTGTAGCCTGAGCCCCAGCTGTTTACTGTAGCAGTTGCCTCAAGCCCCTTTGTGCTTACAGATGGTGTAGGTGTTGGAGCTGGTGTTGGCTGAACAGTTGGATTTTCTGTCTGGGCAGCTGAAGCTGGGCCCTGACATGGCTCAAATATCCATTCCTGATTTGGGTTGCCATAATACTTCCACTGGCATACATTGGTTCCATCAGCGGTCTTGTGTTCATATACATCGATATACTTTGTAGCGTTTGAAACAAAGGTACCAATTGTATAAACTCCAGATTTCTTTGTATTCTTTACTAAGTATTTTTGAGCATCATTTGCATAAGCATGATATATGCCAATGTTTGCGCCATCTTCATTTTTGCCATAGGCAATATCAAGCATAAAATCTCCAAGTCCAGACTTTAATGTAATATATCCGTCTGCTGTGTTTTCAACATACCACTTCTGACCATCAGCGCCTGTTTCCCTGAAGATGCATACATTAGTACCAGCCTCGGCAACATCGCCCTGTACTGCAAGATATTTGTTTGAATTTGTATTCTTCAAATAATACCAGCCGTTATCAATGTGTGCAGTGCTATTGTTATTGACATTCTCTGTGCTAGGTGCAGGTGAAGTTGTATCTTCTACTGGGAAGAACTGCCAATAGTTAAAGTTCATAAGCGAACCACCGTTACCCTTAAATGCAAAATACAAATCGTGGCGACCGCTTACATTATTTACATCACAGTATTCTGTAACATATTTCTGCCAGTTGCCTGTGTTAGGAACCTTGATTGTACCTATTGATCTACCTGTCAACGAATCAAGGTGAAGCTCTATTGTTCCGCCACCTACTGGCGATGCAACTCTTGCAGCAAAAGCCTTAGCACCCTTGCCAAAGTCAACATTTCTCACCTTAATCCAATCGTTGTTTTCAATAAATGCAACGTTCTGTGTACCCTCACCACAAGCCTCTGTTTTAACACCGCTAGAGAAGCAGATTGTTTCAGCCTCTACTCTTGTGTATGGGTTAAGATTAGCTATAGGATTTGGTCCAGATGTAGACATCTTAATGGTTGGGAAGCTTCCATCTGGATTATATTTGAACTCCTCAACTGCTACCGAACGAGCAAATCCACTACCACCTGGAAGCGCTCCATTATGATAGAAGAAATATGAGTGTCCCTTAAAATCTACAACACCACAGTGGTTTGTAAAGCTTCTACCCTCTGTTGGCATGATTACACCTCTATAGGTCCATGGACCTGTTGGTGATGTACTTGTAGAATATGCGATGTGTTCTGGGATACCATTACCTGAGAAAAGCATATAGTAAAGGTTACCTCTCTTGTAGAACCATGGTCCTTCCTCATATGCACTGGCACGTCCAGGATATGGTCCAAAGCTCGCCGTTGATGTGTAGACTCTGTTGATTCCACCGGAGTATGAAATCATATTTGGATTAAGTTTTACATAGCATAAATTGGGATTTCCAAAATAGAGATATGCCTGTCCGTTTGAATCCACATAAACTGTTGGGTCGATGAAGCCATAACCCTGACATAGTGGATGTCCTATTGCATCCTTGAATGGGCCTGTTGGACTATCGGATACAGCCACTCCGATAGAATTGCCCCCCTGCTTTGCAATGACAGGAACATAATAATAGAATTTGCCGCCACGTTCTACCACCTGGCCAGCCCAGGCATCAGATTTTGCCCAGCTAAATGTGTTAAGTGAACAAACAGTTCCATGGTCTGTCCAGTTAACCATGTCTTTTGTTGAGTAGCAGTGCCAATCTCTCATATCGTAGTACTTGGCTCCATCCTCATCATGACCGGTGTACACATACAGCGTGTCACCATACACCATCGGTGCAGGATCTGTGGAATAGATTGTTTGAACAATCGGATTATCTGCTTTTGCCACAGATGGATTAACCCCAGCAATAATTACTGCTGCGGCCAGCAACCCCACTATCCCCCTCATTTTTTTCATTATTTCTCCCTTTCTCTCCCCTTATTTTTATTCATAACTCTCCTAGTGCCAATTATACCATAACGTTATTATTATGTGGTTCTATATAAAATATTTTTCAAAAAAAAGAGCTTCCAGTAGTTGGAAGCTCCATAACATATAATTGATTCAGAAGTAGGACACCTCATCCGCCCCTTAGGGGCACCTTCTCCTCAAGGAGAAGGCATTATTCTTCGTATTCAATTCCTATCATGGTAAGACCATGGGCTGGGGCTGTTGGTCCTGCAAGCTCACGATTGCGACCACGAAGTATTTCAAGCATGTACATAGGCTCCATCTCACCTGCTCCTACCTTAATAAGGGTGCCTGCTATAATGCGAACCATGTTGTAAAGGAACCCATCTCCTGTAAGACGAATATGGATTACATCATCTTCCTTGTACACCTTAGCTGTGTATATGGTACGGACGCGGGATTTAACCTGAGCCTTCACAGATGAGAAGGATGTAAAATCGTGCTGACCAATAAGGTAAGCAGCTGCTTCGTTCATCTTATCCACATCCAAATCATAATAATAGTGGAAGGTATCCTTGCGCTTGGTTGGGTCTGGCATCTTGCGATTTAAAATCTTGTATTCGTATGTCTTGCGGCAGGCTGCATATCTAGGATGAAAATCATCCTCCACCTGGCAGGAATACTGAACCACAATATCATCCGGCAACCTCTGATTAAGTGCGAAGCTGATTTTGTCAGCTGGCATTCTGGAATTAGTGTCAAACACTGCCACATTTCCCAGAGAATGCACACCTGCATCTGTACGGCTGGCGCCCATTATTGAAATAGGCTCCTGCAACAAATCTGTAAGCGCTTCGTTTAGCTTCTGTTCAATTGTCACTCCGTTAGGCTGAATCTGCCAGCCGCTATAGTTAGACCCGTCATAGGCCACTACTATCATTACTCTCATATTACAAAACTACCTTTACTGCATAAAAAATGATTATGTACGCCACAATACAGATATAAGCTCTTTGGTCAAGTGAGCTGTATTTAAGTGGGCGCATCTTGGTACGTCCCTCGCCACCATTGTAGCATCTGGCTTCCATGGCGTATGACAAATCGTTGGCACGTCTGAAGGCTGAAACAAAAAGTGGAACCAGAAGAGGAACCATGTTCTTCGCCTTTTTAATAAGGCCACCTGATTCAAAATCAGCACCACGTGCCATCTGAGCCTTCATGATTTTGTCTGTCTCCTCAATAAGAATTGGGATAAATCTAAGAGCTATAGACATCATCATTGAAATCTCATGTACAGGAACGTTTACCTTCTTAAGAAAACCTAAGGATTTTTCCAAGCCATCTGTAAGCTGATTTGGTGTGGTTGTGAGTGTCATAACTGATGTTCCAATTATAAGAAGAATCATACGGCTAGTCATAAGCACTGCGTTCTTTAGTCCCACATCACTGATTGTTAAAAATCCAAATGAAAAGATGGTTATTCCCGGTGTCAAGAATAGGTTAAACAAGCCTGCTATTATAAGTAGTACAACAATGGACCTAAGACCCTTTACCATAAATGAAAATGGTACATGGCTCATTTTAATAATTCCAAACAATGTCACCAAAACTATTGCAAATAATACAACATTATCCACAGAAAACAAAGTAATTATAAAAACCAATGTGGAAAACAGCTTCACTCTTGGGTCCAACGAGTGGAGAATGGACTTTGCTGGATAATATTGTCCTAATGTAATTTCTCTAAGCATATTTATAAATTCCTTTTTAAGTCAAATCCAAAACTGGTATCTGCTATTAATTCAAGGCTTTTAAAATAGATTCTGTAGCCTCAGCCACCGTGGTAGCAGAAGCATCTACATCAAAGCCTGCCTCTATTAAATCGTTCATTACGTAAGTAACCTGAGGTGCTGCAAGGCCCATCTTCTCAAGCTCCTTATAATGAGCAAAAACCTCCTTAGGTGTACCATCAAATGCAGGACGTCCACTGTCCATTACGATAATTCTATCTACGTAATTGGCAACATCCTCCATGGAATGAGATACAAGGATTACTGTATCTCCACGCTTTTCATGCATATCCTTAATAAGACCAAGGATATCATCACGTCCCTTAGGATCAAGACCTGCTGTTGGCTCATCCAAAATAAGCACTGCTGGCTTCATAGCAATAACACCAGCTATGGCCGCTCTCCTCTTCTGTCCACCTGAAAGCTCAAATGGTGAAGCAAGGTATAGCTCCTCTGGCAGCTTAACAAGGCCAAGTGCCTCGTAGGCACGCTTTATCTGTTCCTTTTCGTCCAAGCCCTGATTCTTAGGGCCAAACTGAACATCCTTAAAAACAGTGGTCTCAAACAGCTGATGCTCAGGATACTGGAACACCATACCTACCTGAGTACGTAAATCCTTTATATCAAAATCCTTATCGTAGATATCCTGCCCACGATAATAGATATGACCTTCGGTTGCCTTAATAAGTCCATTCAGATGCTGCACCAGTGTGGACTTACCACTACCTGTGTGACCAATAACACCGATAAACTCCCCTTCTTTTATAGAAAGGTTAACATCATCAAGGGCTGTCACCTCATAGGCTGTTCCTGGTGAATATTTATAAGATACATGGTCAAGAATAAGTACGTTTTCTCCAAAAGACTTTGTATCCTCTGAAACCTTAAAGCCTTCACTGACACCTGAAGCTTTTCTTTTAAGATTAAGCTTTGAAAGAGCGTCTAACAATTCCTTTCTGGTAAGGATGCACTCTGGAATCTGAAGGCCAGCCTTTCTAAGCTCATGTGCCAAAAGAGTAACCTGTGGCACATCAAGGCTATGTTCCTTGAGAAGCTCAACATCCTTGAAAATCTCCCTTGGAGTTCCCTCCATGAAGACCTTACCCTTTTCCATTACAAACACATAATCAGAATCAACAACCTCTTCCATGTAGTGAGTAATGAGGATTACTGTGATCCCCTTTTCACGATTAAGGGTGTGAACAGCTCTAAGCACATCCGCTCTACCATCAGGGTCAAGCATGGCTGTTGGCTCATCTAAGATGATGCACTTTGGCTCCATAGCCATAACACCTGCAATAGCTACACGCTGCTTTTGTCCACCTGAAAGCTTGTTAGGGGAATGGTTACGATATTTTTGCATTCCAACCATCTTAAGAGATTTATCAACGCGAACTAAAATCTCCTCTGTAGGAACACCAATATTCTCAGGGCCAAAGGCAACATCCTCATCTACAACAGATGCGATTATTTGGTTATCAGGGTTTTGGAAAACCATGCCTGCTGTCTGGCGCACTGCGAAAGTATACTCATCATCGGATGTATTCATTTCATCAACCCAAATGGTACCCTCTGATGGAGTAAGTAATGCATTGATATGCTTTGCGAAGGTAGATTTACCAGAGCCATTATGTCCTAAAATGGAAATAAACTGCCCTGGCTCTACGCTAAGATTAACGTGATCAAGGGCAGTCTGAATGCTTTCAACATTGCCCTCTTCATCACGTCTTATATATTCATGTACTAATTCTTTAGATCTGATAATTGACATTGGTACCCACTATTCCTTCCAGTTGAGTCTATGTAAATTACCCTCAGTCTCCAAACCAAGGAAATCGTTTTGTCTCAGTGCCTCGTAAAGTACTACCGCTACTGAATTTGATAAATTAAGAGACCTGATATCATGTCCCATTGGAATACGAACACAATTCTCCTCATTGTCCACAAGAATCTCCTCAGGAATACCTGCTGATTCCTTGCCAAACATTATGTAGCAGTCAGGTTCGTAATTAACATCTGTATGTTTTCTTTTGGCTTTTGTAGTGGCCATATACACCTTAGCATCTGGGTTCTTTGCCTTGAAGTCTTCCCAATCATCATAGCGGAAAACCTCTAGCTTATCCCAATAATCCATACCTGCTCGCTTCACGGTCTTATCTGTGAGCACAAAACCAAGTGGCTCAATCAAATGTAACCTAGTGCCTGTTGCGCAGCAGGTGCGCCCGATATTTCCAGTATTCGCAGGAATCTCAGGCTCATGTAATACAATATTTAACATTTTAAAACCTCTAATCTGTGCACCGAATGCATCACATGTTACAGTAACAAGCATTATGATTTCTCCGTTCGGCAACGGGATACTCGCCCATGCAAATTGCTATCGCAATGGGCTCGTCATGTTCTCGATTTGCTCTGCAAATCAAGAAATTTCTCTCTTGAGAAATATAATAGCTTGTTACTTACATGCTTGCATTCTGCTCTTTACGTTATTCTAATCAACTACGTATCGTAAACCGTACGAACAAAATCATCATTAACCTAACGGACATAATTCAGTTAACAATCTATTAGTGTTCCGAACGAGACATTCTAGTCGAGAGAGGAATTCTAATTGATTGTTAACGTAGAATTATGCACACAGCCTAAGCTGATTTTGTGCTCAGCCTACGATTTACGTAGCTCTTCGATAAATTCTTCGATGCGGTCCATGGCGCGCTTTAGGCTTTCAAGGGAATACGCATAAGAAATACGTACGTTGCCTTCGCCGCTGTCTCCAAAGGCTGTGCCAGGAACTACTGCTACTTCCTTTTCACGAAGTAGGCGTGTACAGAATTCTTCAGAAGACATTCCAAACTCTGCAATAGATGGGAAGATGTAAAATGCGCCGTATGGTTCAAAGCATTTGATTCCCATCTTCTTAAAGCGATTGAGAAGATAACGACGTCTGTCGTTGTATTCTTCTCGCATCTGAGCTACATCATCATCACAGTCACGGATGGCAGTAACTGCAGCATACTGGCTGGTGGTAGGTGCACACATGATAGCAAACTGATGAATCTTTGTCATCTGCTTAATAATAAGCTCTGGCGCACATACATAGCCAAGTCTCCAGCCTGTCATAGCATGGCTTTTAGAAAATCCATTGATATAAATGGTGCGCTCTTTCATTCCCGGGAAACTGGCAATCGAAACATGCCCCTCTCCAGTATAGGTAAGCTCACCATAAATCTCATCTGTAAGTACAAACAAATCGTACTTTTTAACAAGCTCTACAATAGGCTCAAGATCAGCTTTTTCCATAACAGCACCTGTAGGATTGTTTGGAAATGGCATAATAAGTATCTTAGTCTTATCTGTGATTGCAGCTTCAAGCTCATCTGGCTTAAGTCTGAATTCATTTTCTTCCTTAAGAGCAATAGGCACTGGCACACCACCAGCAAGGATTGTACATGGCTCGTAGCTTACGTAGCAAGGCTGAGGAATAAGCACCTCGTCACCTGGGTCTAGCATTGCGCGAAGTGCAATATCAATACCCTCTGAACCACCTACTGTCATAAGCATCTCTGTAAGTGGATTATATTCAAGTCCATAATGACGCTTTAAAAAATCTGCAATCTCTACTCTAAGTTCCTTCAAGCCTGAGTTAGATGTATAAAAGGTGCGGCCTCTTTCCAATGAATAGATAGCCTCATCTCTTACCTTCCATGGTGTATCAAAATCTGGCTCGCCCACACCTAGCGATATTGCCTCCGGCATCTCAGCAACTATGTCGAAAAACTTACGGATGCCTGATGGCTTAATTTCTGTAATAGTCTGATTTAAAGGGTTTCTCATAGGCTCACCTTCTCCCTCTCATCTACATGCTTTTCTGCCATAATAATTCCGTGATCCTTATATTTCTTAAGGACGAAATTAGTCTGTGTACTAAGCACTGAATCAAGTGGAGAAAGCTTAGCAGAAACAAAATCTGCAACCTCTCTAAGTGTATGTCCCTCAATAGAAACCATGAAATCATAGCTTCCTGAAATAAGATAAACTGCATCTACCTCTGGATAATTGTAGATGCGCTCTGCAACCTTATCAAATCCCATGCCACGCTGTGGTGTAACTCTAACCTCAATAAGAGCAGACACCTTCTCAACGCTAGCCTTTTCCCAATTAATAAGAGTAGGATAACCGCAAATAATATGCTCGTTCTCCATAGCCTCAAGCTCATTCATAACTGTAGCCTGATCACAGCCAAGCATCATAGCCAAATCACTCAAATCAATTTTACTGTTATGCTCAATATAAGTTAAAATCTTCTCTCTCATTTTAATCACCCCTAAGTCCGTCAATTTCCATAGCCTATAAATATTATTATTCGCCACGCTTGCGCTCTTATTCGCTCATTGCCCTACATAAGATGCTGCTAAAGCACCATCTAAGTAGGGATGGCTCATCAAGGGCTCATAATAACATTTCTAGTCTACTCCAATTGACTCATCTAAAATTTGTTAGTTACTAAAATACTATTTTCGTTCTACGTTTGGTACGCTATACAAAGCGTCGGCTTTGGGTGGCTCTAGGAAGCGAACCTCGTCGCCACTTAAGACACGCTTATCGTTTGAAGAGTTGGACTTCCCGATAATGGCGGATGCTACCCCCGCTTCCGCAAGCTTTCTAACAAGTCCATTGCCATCATTTGTAGCTATTAGCATAGCACCTGATGAAATAAGCTCATAAGGATTGATTCCGAAGAACTCACACACCTCTATGGTCTCCTGCTTAACAGGTATTGCTTTAAGGTCAACATCAATGCCTACCCCTGAGGCCTCACCCATTTCCCATAAAGCTCCAAATATGCCTCCCTCTGTAACGTCATGCATAGCCGCTACTCCGTGCTCCACTGCTATGCGACTTTCTGGAAGTACGCTTAAGTATTTATCAAAATCCTTGGCTGTATCCACAAGATTTTTTGGCAATCTGGTAAGAAGCTCCTCTTCATGATCCTTAGCTATAATGGATGTTCCTTCCAGGCCAATCCATTTGGTAACTACCAAATCCATGCCTGGCTTGGCGCCACCAGTGGAAACCATCTGTCCCTTCTTGACCTTGCCAACTGCCGTAACAGATATAAGTGGCTGATTGACAGCCTCTGTAACCTCTGTATGTCCGCCCATAACCTGCACGTTATATCTCTTGCAGGCATTATCAACCTGCTCCATGATAGCCTTAAGCTTGGCCTCTCGCATTCTAGGTGTAAGCAGCACTGTAAGTAGGATTCCTATTGGCTCCGCACCTGCACTTGCTAAATCATTAATAGAAACTGTAACAGCAAGCTCACCTATATCTGAAGCTGTTCCTGTAATAGGGTCTGTGCTCATTACTATTTCTTCATCAGGACCTACCTGAAGGGTAGCGCAATCCTCTCCTATGCTAGGGCCGCTTCCTACCTCAGGTCTTTTTACATGTAGTTGTTTTATGACTGAGCGCTTAAGCACGCTTTCTTTGAGTTTTCCGATTTCCATAAGATTATTCCCTTATTTCTAGTTAGCTGGACTTACTGCCTCTGGTGTAGGCTGCTCCACTGGCTGCGTAGTAGCATCTGGTGCTGGTGTCTCTGTGACTGGCGCAGTAGCTGGCGTCTCTGTAGTAGTTGTAGTATCTGTGTCTGTAGGATTTGTAACCTTGTACTTAGGTGTGATTACAAACGGTGTAGAATTAGCAACACCTGGTGCATAGACAGCTATAGCATTTGCTATTGTTGTAGCATCCTGTGTAGATACCGCTTGAAGCATTGCATAAGAAAGATTAGGGTCCTCAGATGCAATTCCTACAGTAACTGTTCTATTAGATGGATTGTACTTACTGTTGTTATATACCTCTCGGCTAACCTCTTCGCCATTTTCGTAAACAATCTTCCAAAGACGTGCTGTATAGCCTGTATGACCTCCAACAGTAGTTGTCATCTTGCCCAGTGGCACATTAGGGTCAGCAACCCACTGTGTATTCTGTACATTTACCCCAGTGATTTCTGTTTCATATTTAACACTATGAGACTTGTCATCCTCTTCCTTGCCATAGATGTTAAAATATGCCTTGTTACCATCACAATAGCCTTCTATATATATAGGATAGTTCTTGTTATTTCTAATCTGGAAATCCTTACCACCGCTTTCTGCAATGGCCGCATCCTGTGAAGGTGGAACGTAAGTAACAATCATGGAATGACATGAACGGGTAACAATACCAAGCTCTGCCTCCCTGACTGCACCGTAAAGTGTGGTAGAAACCTGGCAAATACCGCCACCGTATGTTTCTACTGTAGTTCCATTCTCATATGAGCCTGCAAGCATATAGCCATTTTCTGCAGAGAATGGTGTGATTGTGTTGAGCACAGAGAACTCATCGCCTGGATAAAGAATAGTTCCATTTATAAAGCCAACTCCATTTGCCACATTATTCTTACGGGCAGATGATGAAGAGCTATAATCTGTACTAAAGCTTCCGAGCAAATCTTTAATCTCTGCGAGCTCTTCCTTGCTTCCTCTAGGTTCCTTAACTACAGTGGAAAGAGCGATTGTTGCCGACTCCTTATTCCAATCATTTTCAATATAATCTGCAATAATTGCAACAGATTCATCAACCTGAACAACTACCCCACTGGTACCTTCATGGAAAACAAATTCACCATTTTCTCTGGTAAGATAATCGTCACTTGCCTCATCATTAACCTGTGAAACTGCTGATTGTAAATAAGTATTAAGAGCTATTCTATCTACACCTAAAGAAAGAGCAAAATCCTTACCTCTTCCCTCTTCCAAATCCTTACTAGCCTTAAATCTCTCAGCAAAATTACCATAGCTTCCATATGATGCTGCCTTAGATGTAACATCTGTGTTCTTGGCTCCGATACAAAGGTCTGCTCCTGTAGCACTGATTGTCTGCTCGTTAGCTGAAAGTGTAAATTGAACATCATCATACTGTGCAAAATAATCATCCACTACAGATTCAGCTTCTGAAACAGTCATACCACCTACTGATGTGCCTGCTATTGAAACTCCATCAGGTATAATTCTTGTGTCTTCCTCGTCTGAAGAAACTGCTTCCGCCTCTTCGTTGGCTAATTCTTCCTCTGAGGTTGCTACATCCTCTGAAACCTCTTCAGCGTAGACATTAGCTGGTGTAAGTAATCCCGCTGTAAATGTTAGTGATAAAAATAATGCTAGAACTCTTTTTTTCATAATATACCCTCATCCGTCGCCTGCGGCGACACCTTCCCCCATTTTTTGGGAAAGGCTTCATTATTGACATTGATAATCTATTAAAATAAACTTAAATTAAAGCAGCAGCAAATGTGGTAAATACCATACAAACCACAACAACTACTAATATTATTCCAGCTATAAGCTGTTGTTTTTTAGATCTTTTCATAAAATACCTCGCATAAGTAAAGGAGAAACTATGGGCTTCCCTATTTTACCTTTTTTCTTAATATTCTTAATCTGGCTTGCAATCAGAATCAAAACTCTAGATGCTAAGCAAGAACAACAGGAGGCTGAGTTCTGGGCTAAAGAAAAAGCTGCCAAAGCTACCCCTGCAAAGGATATATCTAATCTAAGATATATTACCATTCCAATAGAGAAATTTCCATTAAATTTTAGTAATGATGAAAAAGTTATTGAAATTGAAACCGAATTAAAAGAATTATCAACTCACAAATTGCTAAATCTTTCTGGTATTTCAAACACTGATTTAAAGCTTACCTATGGCACTTCCAACTTTGAAATCATGAGCCAAATCGGTGAAGATTTTGATAGAGCATGCATCCTACTAAACTCTTACGCCAAGGCTTTGATACAGGCTGGGCGCGAGGATGATGCTGTAAATGTTTTGGAATTTGCTATAGGTGTTGGCACCGATATTAGTGACAGCTATGTTATGCTTTCTGATTGCTATAAAAAACGCTCACAGACAGAAAAGCTAA
>JAGBJE010000232.1 GCA_017934625.1 Pseudobutyrivibrio sp.
CATTTAATATGGATTTGGGAGATGGTGTAGTACTAAAATATGCAACGGCGCAGCCCCTTTGCATGGATGGTGATACATGGCTTTTCATGGAAATCCCTGACATTAAGCCGGAGTTTGAATTTGCAAATCCTGATAAAAAGGCTGATATAAAAGTAATTAGCATGGATGAAGCAAAGCTTCTTAGAAAAGTAGACGGAAAAGTTTACTATGCTAAGGAAAGTGGAAAAACAATTAAGCAACTAAAGGCTCAGCTAGATAATGCTTATCAATTAACAAAGCTTGATAGTCCTGCCTTTGAAATCCCTGAAATGTATAGCCATGAACTTAAGTATCAAAACAAGCCAATAACCTGGTATAGCCTAAATGTAGAAGGTAGTGAGGGCTTTGTTGATATTGACCTACCTTGTGATGTCATACAAGTATACGTGGATGACAAGCTTGTAATGGATGAGTTCTATCATAATCTGCCGTTCAGATTACCGAAATCTATTTTGCAGGGAGAAAAAGTTTATATTGTATGTTCAAATAAGCCGGATGGTATTTATATTGAATGATAGGAATCTAGTTTTTGTTTACTAGCTTCAACCGTTTGTTGATGGAGATATCCCTGGTATTGATTTAAAATGTTCTTATCAATGATAAAAATTTAACAATGTTCTGGCAAAGAAAAGACATTGTTAAGTAAAAGGAGGACAATTAATGAAGTACCAGGGACTTTTTGAGCCTATCAATGTAGGTAAGCTTGAAATCAAGAACCGCTATGCAATGGCACCTATGGGACCTCTTGGTCTTGGTGATTGCGAAGGTGGATGGAACGACAGAGGAATTGACTACTACACAAGACGTGCAAAGGGTGGCATCGGTCTTATTATCACTGGTGTAACATTCTCTGATACAGAGGTTGAGAAGCCTTCATTCCCTAACACTCCAAACTCTACATATAATCCAGTACAGTTTGTAAGAACCAGTCGTCAGATGACAGAGCGTGTACATGCATATGGCTCTAAGATTTTCTTACAGATGTCAGGTGGATTTGGTCGTGTTACTATCCCTACAAACTTAGGTGAGTTCCCACCTGTATCTGCGTCAGCAGTACCACACAGATGGCTTGATAAGACTTGCCGTCCACTTACTGTTGAGGAGATTCACGGTATTGTAGAAAGCTTTGGTAAGGGTGCTTACAATGCTAAGCGTGCAGGTTTTGATGGTGTTGAGATTCACGCTGTTCACGAAGGATACCTTATTGACCAGTTCGCTATTTCATTCTTCAACCAGCGTACTGATGAGTACGGCGGAAGCTTAGAGAACAGACTTCGTTTTGCTAAGGAAATCCGAGAGGAAATCGCTAAGACTTGTGGATGGGATTTCCCAGTTGCAATGAGATTTTCACTTAAGTCTATGATTAAGGACTTTAGAGAGGGCGCTCTTCCAGGTGAGAAATTCGAAGAGAAGGGCCGTGACATTGAAGAAGGTATTGAGGCAGCTAAGCTTCTTGAGAAGTACGGATATGATGCTCTTGATGTAGATGCTGGAACATATGACGCATGGTGGTGGAATCACCCACCAATGTATATGGAGAAGGCTCCTTACAAGGAGTTTGCTCGTATCACAAAGGAAAATGTTAATATCCCTGTAATTATGGCTGGTCGTGTTGACAACCCAGATACAGCACTTGATTGCCTTAACAATGATATCTGCAATATGATTTCTCTTGGTCGTCCAACACTTGCAGATCCTGATATCGTAAACAAAATTAGAAGAAACGAGCTTAGCCAGATTCGTCCATGTATCAGCTGTCAGGAAGGCTGTATGGGACGTATCCAGACATATTCACTTATCAACTGTGCAGTTAACCCACAGTGCGGTAAGGAAAGATTAAATCAGTACAATCCAGTTTGCAAAAAGAAGAAGGTTCTTGTAGTAGGTGGTGGTGTAGCAGGTTGTGAGGCTGCACGTGTACTTGCTGAGAGAGGACATGAGCCAGTTCTTTATGAGGCAACTGGTCGTCTTGGTGGTAACCTCATTCCAGGTGGGGCACCTTCATTTAAGGAAGACGATATTGCACTTGCTAAGTGGTACGAAGATGAGATGGTTCGTCTTGGCGTAGAAGTACACCTTAACACTAAGGCTACAGGAAAAGAAATACTTGATAAGCAGTTTGATGCTGTTATTCTTGCTACAGGTTCTCGTCCTAAGATGTTCTCACTTGGCGATGATGAGAAGGTTTACTCAGCAGAACAGGTACTTCTTGGTGAGAAGGAATCTGGTGAGAAGACTATCGTAGTAGGTGGTGGTCTTGTAGGTTGTGAGCTTGCACTTGATTTAGCTCAGAAGGGCAAGAAGGTTACAATCGTTGAAGCACTTGATAAGCTTATGGCTGTTAACGGACCACTTTGCTCAGCTAATAAGGAAATGCTTGAGAAGCTTATTCCTTTCAATGGTATAGATGTTGTTACTGGCGCACGTGTAACTGAGTACAAGAATGGTGTACTCAAGGCTACAGTTGGCGAAGAGACAAAAGAGCTTGAAGCAGATAGCGTAGTTCTTTGCGTTGGTTATGCTAGTGAGAACACACTTTATAACCAGTATAAAAACGAAGTAGATGAGATTTATCTACTTGGTGATGCGCGACAGGTTTCAAATATCATGTATGGTATTTGGGACGCATTTGAAGTTGCAAATCACATTTAGTAATCCTTTTATATATATATCATTTCTCCCCTTTGGTCTCGATAGGCTTATTGTCTGTCGAGACCTTTTAGTTTAAAATAAACTCATGAATACACGAAATTTTAAATGCTTTCAAACTGTATATGAGGAAAGAAATCTGCAGGTGGCTGCCAGCAAGCTATTTCTTTCGCCACAGGGATTAAGCAAGATAATTAAAAGCATAGAGGATGAATGTGGTACGCCACTTTTTATTCGTAGTAAGGAAGGATTTGTTCCCACTGAAAGTGGCAAGCTTTTCTATGAGAAATCCAAGGTTGTATCCAGGGATTTAAATGAGCTTTTTTCTGCTATAGAAACCTTGAATGATAAGGAAAAGCGATTTAAGGTGGGCTTTGCAGCAGGCACCATAAGGGCTATTGATATACCTAAGGTAAATAATTTTATGGAATCTAATCCTGAGGTGTTAGCAAGCTGGTCAGAGTATGAGAATGAGCAAATTATCAAGAGGATACTAAATGATGAAATAAGCTTTGGATTTGTTGTAGGTAAGCCTAATAATAGTAATCTTGTTACGGGGCGTGTAAAATCAATTGATTTAGTAGCATATGTTTATAATGGCCATAGATTATTTGATGAGAAGCAGATAGAAATAAGTGATTTAAAAGCAGAGAAGATTATTTCTATGAATGAGAAATATCATGTGTATCATGATGTTATTAACGCCTGTCATCTTAACAGCTTTAATCCTAACATTGTAGCAAAAGTTGGTGAAGGTGAATCCATATATCGCTTGGTGAAAAACAGGGTTGGGATAGGAATATCCCCTAAGTTTTTTAGCGATAATGAAGATATTAAAGCAGTAGAAATTAAGGATGCTTATTCTTGGGATGTATATGGTGTATATAGAGTGGATTCAGCTGATAGGGACTTAGCTAAGAGATTTTTAGAAGCAATGAATGAAAGCAAATCCTAAACAAAGAATAACACTTGTAATATGATTCCTAAGGTGTTAATATAATATTAGTTGCGCACAATCGTAACGCACACAATTAAACCTATAAAACTCGAGGTGTTTTATTATGAGTAAGGAATTCGATATTCAAGAGTACATGACACATGGCGTGGAAAGAGTAGTAAAGGATTCTCTTAGGGCTACACTTAAGGATCCAAAGGAGAGCATTTTTATGGGAAAGTTTGCTCTGGCTACTAAGAAGGCTTCTGAAATTAGAAGAAAGTATGAAGCTGACGGTCTACATGTTCCACCATTTCTTATTGCATCTATAACCAGCAATTGCAATCTTCATTGTGCTGGCTGTTATTCCAGA
>JAGBJE010000233.1 GCA_017934625.1 Pseudobutyrivibrio sp.
AGAAAAGATGATAAAAAAGCAGAAAAAGATAAGCAAAAAGAAAAAGAAAAAAAAGATGACAAACAAAAACAAAAAAAAGACGAAAAACCAAAAGAGAAAATAACATAATAAATGGACCTGACCAACATGTGATCAAGTCCATGTACATGGAGATGCAACTACCCCATACTATATGCATTATCTATTACAAAGAGAGGTTCAGTGATCGAAAGGGTTGCATTTCGATTTACAATTTACGGTTTGCTTGTCATGGTTATTATCTGCTGTATTATTTACGAATTCAGCGAACAGTTACATTCCTTTTTTCTTGTACATTTCAAGTATATAATTAACATAGGTTTTGATATGTTTCTTTTCATTATCATCAACAGCACGATAAGATTCAATAACTACCATTTCATCACTTGAAAGATAATATCTACAGCCTATCTCATCCTTTTCTTCATAATCCAACAATTCAGCTGTGGTAATTCCAAGTGCTTTGCAAATAACAGGTATTTTGTCTACTCCTGGATTGTACCTTTTCTTTTTCCAATCACTAACAGTACTTTCTGGTATTCCTGTAGCTTTTGAAAAATCTTTCTGGGTCATTCCTTTTGCTTTAATTAATTCAAATATTTTCTCATATACTTGTTTTCCCATAATATAGCCCTAGTCCTTTTAGATATCTGCATTAAGTATACCTAAATACGCAAAGACATTCTAGCTACAATTCATTTTTTAGGATGCACCATTATACTACGTAATGTAGTTGCTTTTCATTTATTCTATTAATCACAATTGTATTTATCTTCCTACTTTTTAAAGCTTTTAATTTTATATTATCATCGTCATCATATGTTTCATAACCTAGCTCTATATCTTCTGGCGAAATGTACATAGTACCTAAACTATAATTATATTTTATATCTGCTGGTGAAAAACTTATCTCGCCGGAATAATGATTATTTTTATTTCTAATATCAACTGATATTTCCGACTCACTAAATGAATCCATTAAGAATCTTTTATTAGTCAGAATTTCTCCATCATCAAAAAGCACCTGTAGTTTATACTGTTCTCTATCAATATTTACAATATTCAAATCTTTAATTGCTTCTGCGAAACATAATCCTTTGTTCACTTCGTAAGCTATTGCCCTTAGGCAATCATAATTAAGAGAAACTCTTGTCGAAAAGCAAATAACATTATCTATTTCTCCATAATATTCAGTTTTCAATTTGTCTTCCAAATACTTTCTAATCTCACCAGCAGTTGGATAATCAAATCTAAAATGATAATGAAATCTTCCTGGTCTATTGACCAAAAAACTATTTAGTCCTCTTATTTCATTACATGTAACCACAAACAATTTCTTCCCCTGTGATACACCATCAAATAATGACAGCATACTTGTTTGAGGATTACATTCATCATCTCTACTTGACGAAAAGGTTTTATCAAATTCATCTAGAAGAACCATAACTTCTTGGTCTATCTTATCGAGAAATGCCCCTATGCCTTCAATATATTTATCAACAATTATTACAGGCTTATTGGCATTGACCATCTCCACACCAAGCATTCTAGCAAATAGCGATTTTCCTATCCCTTTATCACCACTTAAAATCACGCCTAAATTGCGATTAAACTCTTTAAATGAATCAATTACTTTGTGTACTTTTTCATCGTGAACCCCATATATGACTTGTTCTTTTATATCAAAGTTATAGTATTTCTCTAAAAAGAAGCCCTCTCCTTTAACAAACCTAACAACATAATATCCAGCTGGAATTCTATCATATGTTTTTAGATCATCTGGAAAAATGCTATATTTCTCACCTGTGCTAATAACTTTCATTTATCTCATCCTCCGTATTATATTTGTACAATCCGATATGTCGTATCTCAACGCATAATATAACACCTATCACAAATTTATGCAATAGGTGTCGTATATCTTGCTTCATGGGCTTTAAACCTCCCACATTACCTTCCCATACTCTTCCTTCCTATCTCTCATTATCTCGAACCCATCCACGATGCTCTCCAATCCATACCTATGTGTAATCAGCTTTTCTGGATGAACTGCCCCCTGTTGCAACCTATGAAGTACATAGTGCCAGTCGTCATGCTCATCATGTGTAAATGATGAATTCCAGGTTCCTACCAGAGTTAATTGTCTACGAAGGATTTTCCAGTAAATATTTCTATCTATATGCATATCACTGTGAGGATTACCTACCGTACAAATCCTTCCGTTTGGATTTGCCATCGCAATTCCCGCTAACAAACTTTCCTGCTTTCCTATACATTCAAAGAACACATCTGCCTTAACATGCTCTAAAATATCAGCCTTAGTTCCATCTAAATAGTGGTCACTAGGAACTCCCAGCTCCATCACCATCTTTTTCTGTGACTCTTTATTGCCTATCGTATATACGTTTTTAACTCCCATATCAAGCAAAAACATCACTATCAAAAGCCCTATAGTTCCAAGGCCCATAACAACAACCGTATCATCTGCTGAAGGCTTCACCTGCCTAATAGCATGCACTGCCACAGCCATTGGCTCTAACATGGCAGCCTGCTCCATGGTGACGCTTTCTGGTAAATCAATAAGATTCCACTTTGGTACAGCCACATATTCTGCAAAGCCTCCGTCCCTGCGGCTGCCCAAATAAGAATAATTAGAACACATTTCGTATTTACGATTCCTACAACACTCACACTTCATGCAAGGAATCAGTGGGAAAACTCCCACACGTCTGCCGTCCTCAGCAACTGTCCCAGCAAATTCGTGTCCTATCACTAAAGGCATCACATGGGCTCCATCCCTATAGACCCTTGGAATATCTGAGCCGCAGATTCCACAGGCGCCTACCTTTACTAACACCTCTTCCTCCCCTACTTTGGGAACAGGAACATCCTTCACTGTTAACTTTCCCACATCATTGAGCACCAGCGCCTTCATTATCACTCCTTAATCATTTCCTGAAAACGAACCAAATCTGCCTTTGTTGTTATTTTTATGTTCCTCTCATCGCCTGGTATCATATGCATCTTCATACCCGACATAATCGCAGGTTCTGTAGAACCGTTTATCTTTTTTATTGCTCCAGAATCAAGCAGCGCCCTATTAGCCTCCAAATATTTTCCAAACACAAATGTCTCTGGTGCCTGTCCAGCATATATTTCGCTCCTATTCAAAAGTGAATCTATCTGCTTTCCATCGCGACTAAGATACACCGTATCCTTCATTGTAAGCACTGGAATTACACCATCATAGCCTTTCATACCATCAATACTTTCCTCTATCATCGCTACAGTAAGCATTGGTCTGGCTGCATCATGTATAAATACATAGTCCCCCGCGCTAGCGGATTTATTTATATCCATTAATGCATTATAAATTGACAGCTGACGATTCTCCCCAGGCTTTGAATATCCACATATTTTCCCTGAGATTCCATACTTATCAACCCATTCTTTAATCTGTGGAAGCCATTCATCCGCAGCCACAATCCAAATGGCATCTATTCTATTACTTGCATCTAGTGTTTTCAGTGAATAGCAGATTATTGGCATGCCTGCTACCTCAACATATTGCTTAGGCACATCCAGCCCCATCCTGCTTCCTATACCACCAGATAGTACTATTGCTATATTCATATTCACCTATATATTCAATGCTCTAATATCATTTATGATATCTTTGTATGGTCTATCTTTTCCAAATAAAAGTGTAGTACCAAGGACAAATCCATCCACACCCTTTGGAGCATACTCTAATACTTTCTCCCTTGAGCAGGCTCCATCCCAGTATATTTTGAATTCCATTTCATCCTTCAGCTTTAGCAACCTATCGATTTTTTGTCCCACATAAGGTAGATACATCTGACCGGCATCCCCAGGATTTACCGACATTACAAGCACTTTATCTACAATCCTAAGCATCTCCATGATTGTCTCTATGCTAGTACCGGGATTAATCGCAATGCCTGGGACCATTCCTGCATTAATAATTTTTAACAGCGTTGCTGAAGGATGATACTCTGCCTCCGGGTGAATGTATATAGTATCCCCTTTTCGTAAATTTCTTATAAATAGTTCTACCGTATTATTTGGATGCTCCACCATCAAATGTACATCTAGCGGCTTATTTGTTGTTTTGGCTATATAGCTTAAATCATTCAAAGACATGGCAAAATTCGCAACAAATCTTCCATCCATTATGTCTATATGAAACGAATCGATTCCTGCATTTTCCAGTTCTGTTACTTCTCTAGCTAAGTGGCCATAATTTGCACACATCATAGAAGCGGTTAATTCAAAACTCATACTCCCTCCTTCTCCAGCACATCCACATTCTGTATCATTATCGGCTTTTCCAGTGTTTCATATAACTGCACGATGCTACTGCTGTCCCCATAATATGCATCACTGATAATAATCGCTCTATCCATATCTGGAGTATCATCATAAATACCCCATCCCTCTGCTCTGTAAGTCCTTACTATTTCTTCGTATTGTTTTGCAAGCTCAGGAATCATGCTGTCTAGTGTAGCTTTTATCAATGGATGGGGACGCCACAACAGTGTCACATCATCCTTGCACTCTTTAAACACCTCCAGTGCATCCTTAATTTTATCTATCATCTTTTGTTCCTGATTCAGCAATGATACTACACTAGTATTGTACAATATTACCTTTTTCATGCTTCCATCAGGTTTTTTCATCAGTCTTAACCAGTCTTCAGGAATCTCTTGTTCCTCACGTTTCATCCTCTTTATTTTTTCAAATTTTGGTGAACCAGTTCCCTTTATTCTATCTTCCCATGCTGCCCTAGTATCTGCTCCAAAGTGTTCTGTCAAAATCATTACGTACACTTTTTTCATAGCCTCAGATTGGACCCTTACTTCATGAGAATTTACCACTCCTTTTGTGAGTACAAAGCCTCTATAGTTTTCAATTACTTCATCAGTCAGATTGTCTAAATCAGGTTCTGCCAAAACAAAATAGGGAATATATATCAATTTATCAGTATACTTTTTCAGGTTTTCTGTATAAAAAAATGGATGAACTGATGTTACAAAGTTCATATCATCATAAGGGTTATGAATGTATATTTCATCAGGATGAGCACCTTCAAAATCAAATTCTTCAAAAGATGTGATTGGCACATTGTCAGGATAATCATTACCTTCATAATGCATCTCTTTCATGCTACCGTCTGGATTTTTATCAAAATATGGGATAGGAATTACTAGTGCAGTAGTATCTTCCTCTGCATCAAGCGCCATCCAAACACTTTCCAATGAATCCCACATGCTTGCCTTGTATGGCAGAAACACCACCAGTTTTTGCTGCTTAATCTCGCTATTTGCGCTATTATCGATTTTATTTACTATACTGTCTAGTCTGAGCTTTGCAGAATCAGGAGATAATCCCCTCTCAGATAATACTTCTTCATTTATCTGATAAAGTTCTTCGCAAAACTGCTCCAACACGCCAACAGTAGGATGTTCCAATCCTTCGCTATCTTCAATTAATGTACCAAGGTCTATAGCTCTTTGCTGGGCAATCTGAAGATACTCCGAACATTTTGCTAGATTATCATTTTTGAGTTCCTCATACACCCCCTCATTCAACTTCCTGAACAACTCTATATACTTCTCAACCTGTTTAAATTTATACTTTCGCATCCCCCAATGCCTCCTGATTTGGCAACCCTAATACATACTCTATTTTATTTTAACCCTTTCTGTCTCAAAATACACTTTTATTCACAGAATGTTGCGAATTTTCTTTACAAATCACCTCAGAAATAACCACCCCGCTGCCAAACCCAGCAATAAAAAAAGGACATATCCATTCAGATATATCCCTAATTCCTTTATTCACTATCTACTTTTCCACAAAATCTACTATTGCATTCACCGTCTCGCTGGTCTGCTCCTGCACACTGATGGTAGGCTCACCGTCGCCAGATTGCATTCCGTAATCACCGAAATATCCGTGGCAGCCACCTTAGATTACCACTTCCTCAAAATCGGATGGAAGGTTTGCCTTACACTCTTCGTACTTTTCCAAGTTGAGCACGCCGTCCTCGGAGCCTCTGATAGAAAGTGTGGCTACTGCAGGCTCATCTGTAAGATCCTTTGTAGAATATGCCGCAAGAAGTATCAAGCCCTCATATTCACTCTGATGTCTGTCAGCGTACAAGCACGCCATGGCGCCACCTAAGCTGTGGCCGCCAATGTACCAATCCGTTATTTCAGGGTATTTAGCCTGGATTCCCCTAGCTCCATTGGCATCAAACATAGCCAGGTAGTATGGCATTTCTACTACCACACCAAAGATTCCCTGCTCTGCCAAGCTCTCCATAAGAGGGGCGTAAGCCTCTGTCTCTACTAATCCACCTGGATAGAATATGAACCCTGCCACAGGGTTTTCTGGTCTAAACAAGATTGTGTTATCTACATATTCAACCTCTACTCCCTCAGCTGGCTCATTAATAAATGTCCACGCCTCATCGGTGGCTCTATAATAGTTATCCACATAGCTATAAAACTTGCTAACAA
>JAGBJE010000234.1 GCA_017934625.1 Pseudobutyrivibrio sp.
GATTTAGATTATCTTGCTTTTAGGAAAAATATCACTATATTTGTGGGTGAGAATGGAAGTGGTAAATCTACTATGTTAGAAGCCATTGCGGTAAATTATGGGTTTAATCCTGAAGGTGGAACCAGGAATTATAACTTTTCAACATATGATTCTCATTCAGAATTATGCGATGCAATAAGGTTATCTAGAGGATTTAATAAGCCAGGTTGGGGATACTTTCTTAGAGCTGAGAGTTTTTATAATGTGGCATCAGCAGAGGAAGAATATAGTAATGAATGGGGAGCACCGCCATCTCAACATTTTCATGAGCGTTCTCACGGAGAGAGCTTTTTACAGCTTGCTCAGACTAATTTTAAGGGGCACGGGCTTTATCTTTTAGATGAGCCTGAAGCTGCATTGTCACCACAAAGGCAGCTGACGTTGTTGTTAGAAATAGTCAACTGTGCCAAGGAAGATTCTCAGTTTATCATAGTTACACATTCGCCGATCCTACTTGGTATTCCTGGGGCTGAGATTCTTAGCTTTGACGATGGGCAGATTCATCCTATAGAATATGAGGACACTGATAGCTACCAGGTAACCAAAATGTTTATAGAGAATAAAGAGCAACTTTTAAACAGGCTATTAAATTGAGGAGAATATGATGAAAAGATTTGCTAAAATCGGTCTTATTTTAATGTTACTAGCATTGACGGGATGCAATAAAGAAAATGAAGAGGAGGCAGCTGTTATAGGTGGGGCGGATGAACCAACATCTATTTATTTAGATGAGAGTAGCAAAGATGATTACACACAGATTGATCAAGAAACTGCAAAGCTTATGATGCAGCAGGATGATGGTCATGTAATTGTGGATGTGCGTAGAGAAGATGAATATGCTGCAGGACACATTCCAGAGGCAATTTTGATTCCTAATGAAACTATTGGCAATGACCAGCCAGCAGAATTACCTGACTTGAATCAGATTATCTTGGTTTATTGCAGAAGCGGGAGAAGAAGTAAAGAGGCTTCACAAAAGCTTGCTGATATAGGATATACTAATGTCTATGAATTTGGTGGAATTATCGACTGGACAGGTGAAGTAGTGACGGATGAAAAGGTTGATGAGGTGGAGGAAACTGATGCAATGAAGCTGAAAATTGATGGAGCAGAAGTCCCTGTGACTTGGGAAGAAAATTCTTCTGTAGAAGCATTAAAAGACATGAGTCCCCTTACAGTGGAAATGTCCATGTACGGAGGCTTTGAGCAGGTAGGCTCAATCGGAAAAAGCATTGCTAAAGACGACAAGCAGACTACAACGGACTATGGTGATATAGTTTTGTATTCTGGAAATCAGATTGTTATTTTCTATGGTAGCAATTCCTGGGCATACACAAGACTAGGCCATATCGATATGACACAGGAAGAATTGACAGACATGCTTGGAAGTAAGGATGTTACAGTGACGCTGGAAAAATAAGGATGTAAAAGACTTTTTACATCCTTATTTCAGACTGTAGACAAAGTGGTCCTGAGAGCGTAGCTCTCAAGACCATTTTTCTTTTTCGCGAGTGTTTTATTGATAATAAAGGATAGAAACGGCCTCTATCAGGCCATCTCTAACCGCCATTCATGCTTGATTCTTGCAAGCTTTTTCAGATTCATACACGCAAAGGTAAGCGCGACCTTCATTTCCATCCGCGCCTTGCCATACATCTGCGTATATCTGAATCCGTGGTTCTCTTTAGCTGTTCCAAAGATTCTCTCTATTGTTTCTTTTCTGTGAGAATAGAGATCCTTCATTCCTTCTGTGTACCTTATATCCTCACATTCTTCCATGTAATCTTCCCAGATATGACGAGTTATAAGCTTTACATGGTTTTTACTGAGTGTGCACTGCTCGAGATATGGACAGCTTTCACAGACCTTTCCGCAGCTCTTGTATTCCCGGTATCCATCACGATTTGTTGTTGAATACTCCAGTACCTGATCATTAGGGCATACATAACAGTCATTGTATTCGTCGTATGCGTACTCAGATTTCTTAAAGAATCCTTTCTTTGTCATTGGACGCTTGTATGGGAGAAGTGGTTTGATGCCATCATCTATGAGGAGTTTTGCTATGGCCGGCGTCTTATAGCCTGCGTCTGCAACGATAGTTTCAACACCAATATCCTTGATCTTATCGTATAGCCCTTTGAATGTACGGCTGTCATGCTCATTGCCTGGATTAACTGTATAATCAAGAATCCATCCATTCTTATCACAGGCAGTCTCTATACCGTATGCGAATACATTCTTGTGTTCACCTTTGTGGAACCATCCGCTATCAGGATCGGTAGTGCTGCATTTTACTTTCTTGGTATCCTTTGGCACATCGTCTGTAAAATCACTGAAATCATCATGCCCACCTGTGCCTTTATCATTATCATCATCTTTATCTTTAAGAGGTTTCTTGCCGTGCTCAGCTCTGTCTTCGTTTATCTCTTTCCTGAGCATTTCTTCATAGAACAGTGCTTCCTGCTTTGCCAGTTTATGCTGCATCTTACGGTTGTTTGCTCTGGCTTTTACATGAGTGGCATCTACAAATACAGCAGTAGGATCAACAAGCTTGAAGCGGTAGCAGTCTTCGAGAATACGCTGGAATATCTGCTCAAAGAGGTCTGTGTCCTTGAAACGTCTTGTATAGTTCTTTCCAAATGTTGAGAAGTGCGGGACGGACTCGTTAAGTTCCAGGCCAAGGAACCATCTGTATGCAACGTTGACTTCGATTTCCTTGATAGTCTGCCTCATGCTGCGGATTCCGTATAGATACTGGATGAAGGGAATTTTAATGAGAGTGACAGGATCCATGCTAGGCCTGCCCATGTCTGATGAATACTTATCTTCAACAAGGTCATATATGAATGACCAGTCTATGGCTTTATCAATAAGCCTGAGCATGTGGTCCTGTGGAACCAGATCGTCCATGCTCACAAACTGCATTTGTTCACGCTTTCTTTCGGTATTAGAAGTCATCATAAAGGCAATCCCCATCCCCAACTTTGATACTTCTATTATACCAGAAAAAGTGCCTCAAGCCCAGATAAATACTGAGTTTTCGGCACTTTTATAAAGAAAAATCCACGGCAGATGCCGTGGACTTTGTCTACAGTCTGAAATAAGGATGTAAAAGACTTTTTACATCCTTATTTGAGGATATGTAAAAGGTTTTTGATGGCAGATATATCGCCCTTTGGGTAGTATTAGGACAACAAGGAGAAAACAAATGGAACTTGGAAAAAGAATAAAGGATTTTAGAAGCTTATACAATTGGAATCAGGATGAGCTAGCAGAGAAGATGTTTGTGTCGAGGCAAACAATTTCTAATTGGGAAAATGATAAAAGCTATCCTGATATTCAAAGTATTCTTTTACTAAGTAATCTTTTTGAAATTTCTCTAGATCAACTAGTCAAAGGAGATGTAGAACAAATGCAAGAGATTATTAATGAACAAGATGTAAAACAAATGAAGTATTACGGAAAAATGATGCTAGCATGTGTGGGAATTCTAATTGTTACATTCGGTCCGCTGTATTTTCGTATGGGTATGTGGTCACTGATTCCAGAAGGCATTATAGCTTTAGCAGTGCTGTATTTTTCAGTCAAGCTAAATACAATTGAAAAAGAAAATGACATAGTCACCTATAAGGAAATAGTGACATTTATGAATGGCAAGAGCCTAGATGAAAAAAGTAAACAGCAAGAAATTGGTAAACGCCCATATCAGACTGTAGCAGTTATGATACTTGCTGGATTAATATCAGGTATATTAAGTTGCACGGTAGTGTTTATTTGCAAGAATGTATTTGGTTTATAAGAAGGTTTAATGCATAGGAGGATAATTATTATGATGAGTCAGACATTTTTAGCAGTAGTGGGAATAATTGCAGGGGTTTTCGTTTTAGGCTGGGCTATTTGGATGATATACGTTGGAATTAAATATAAATCAAATCAAAATGCTGAAATAAAAACTATAATCACTAAGGCGAAGGCAGTTTCATCGTATGTATTGTGGTATATGGTAATTGTGTGGGGATTAATTACAGCATTTATAGGTGAAAAAACTACACTTACTATTTCGCAGGTTAGATTATTTGTTATGCTTTTACTAGGAATTCAATGTGCAATAGAGGTAATTGCATTCTTTTACTACAAAGATGAATTGAAGAAAAAGCAGTAGAAGACAGCAAGGGAGAATACAAATGATTATTAAAAATGAAATACCAATACTTGAATATGATGACAGTTCAATTGAGGTTATAGCTCCAAATCATGACATGGAGGATTTACAGCTTCCTGAAAAGTGCTTATTTGCTTTCCTAGGGGATGTTGTTCATGAATATGCCAAGAAAAACAATGCTGATGTGGCAAAGGAACTGATAACAGTCTCCCATAATATAAAGATATATGTTCTTCATGATGAAAAAGAAGATATATGTCTAGTGCAGTCACCAATTGGAGCTGCAGCGGCAGCGCAGGTACTAGATGCACTTGTAAGCTGTGGATGTAAGAAAATCATAGCTGTAGGTTCATGTGGCGTGTTGGCTGACATTCCAGAGAATGCGTTTCTTGTACCCATAAAAGCCCTTAGAGCTGAGGGAACATCTTACCATTATCTCCCAGCAACCCGCTTTATTGAACTGGATGAAGAACCTGTAAAAGTAATAGAAAGCTGTTTTAAAAAGCATGAACTGCCTTTTGTCACCTGTACAACATGGACTACAGATGGATTTTTCAGGGAAACAAAGGACATGGTTAAGTATCGATTAGAAGAGGGCTGTAGTGTGGTTGAAATGGAGTGCTCTGCCCTTGCAGCCTGCGCGAGAAAGCGAGGCGCATCATTTGGACAGTTCTTATTTACAGCAGATTCTCTTGCTAATGTCCATGATTATGATACAAGGGATTTTGGCACCAGCTCTCATGAAAAAGCATTGCTATTAGGTTTGGATGTGCTAAGAGATTGGAATTAAGGTTATAGCAGGAAGAAAAGTTCACTGCGATAATAACAGAGAAATTGAAATAAGATATAAAAAAACAACATATTATTTCAAAAAGTAAATAAATGAATCAGTAGATATGGAAAGGAACAATTGTTAAATAGGCTGTTAAGCTGAGGTTGACCATGATATCAAGTATCTGCATATAAAATAGAGAATTATATGCAGATACTGCTTGAGTATCTGCATATTTTTTTGTATATTATATGCAGATACTTGAGGAGGTACAGTATGCATAAATTTGATTATTCATTTTTAGATGAAGGAATGTTGCCTGCTGAAATGGTTAATTTGACAGCATCAATTGCTGCATTTGATGCAATATCATCTGAGCGCAAGGATGGAAATCAAAGTATTTATACAGAACTCGAAAAAATCGCTAGAGTGCAGTCTGTAAAGGGTTCTAATGCTATTGAAGGAATCATTACTACTGATGCAAGAATTAAGGAAATTGTAGATGGTGATAGTGCACCATTAAATCATAGTGAATGTGAAATTGCAGGATACAGAGACGCATTAGATGAGATTCATAAGAATCATCAATCTATGAGCTTTAGTGAAAATACAATTTTACACATGCATCATATGATGACAAATCTAGCTGGTTATGAATTATCCGGAAAATATAAGGAAGAGGATAATTTGATTCTACAAGTTGATGAGAATGGAAGACGAAAAGTACGTTTTACTCCAATTCCAGCGAATGAGACTAATGAAGCAATGGAACAGCTTATATTAGCTTATATAGATGCTAGAGATAATCCTAAAATTAATAGGTTGCTCTTAATTCCTTGTGTAATTTTAGATTTTTTATGTATACATCCATTTTCAGATGGTAATGGACGAATTTCCAGGTTGCTATCTATTTTATTACTGTATAAGAGTGGATATGATGTTTGTAAATACGTTTCATTTGAGGAGCAAATTAATATTTCGAAGGATTTTTATTATGAAGCGTTATATGATTCTTCACAAGGATGGCATGAGAATGAAAATTCCTATTTTGAGTTTATGAAGAATTTTTTATCAACTTTATACAGATGCTATAAAGAACTAGATAAAAGATTCTCGACGGTTAATGGAAAGAAAATTCCTAAAAGCGAAAGAATAGAACAAACAGTTTTAAATAGTGTACTACCAGTGTCTAAATCTGAAATATGTGAATTGCTGATAGATGTTAGTCCAACAACAGTAGAAGCTGTTCTTGGTAAAATGGTAAAGGAGGGCTCTGTAAAAAAGATTGGACAAGCAAGAGCTACAAAGTATGTTAATGCAAAGTATATAGACTAGCTCGCCTGCTTCACACTTTAAAGTGTTAATGCATTGTATTTCCTTTGTCTAAAAAATGTCATTTTATAGAGGGGAAACTTTAATCGTGATATAATACATAGCGCTGTCGCTTGTCGACAGCGCTATATTGTTTTAAAAGGAAGTTGAGTAAAATGAAAGAAAAGAAATTAGGACTTATGTCCCTCATTCTGATGATTTTTACATCAGTTTATGGGTTTAACAATATCCCACGTTCTTATTATTTGATGGGATATGCAGCAATCCCTTGGTTCGTAATTGCCGGAATCCTGTTCTTTATTCCATTTGCATTTATGGTAGCAGAATTTGGTTCAGCATTCCGTGAAGAGACAGGTGGTATGTACTCTTGGATGGAGAAGTCCGTTGGACCAAAGTATGCATTCATCGGTACATTCATGTGGTACACATCTTATGTACTTTGGATGGTAAATGTATCATCAGGTATTTGGGTACCTGTATCTAATGTTATTTTTGGTGAAGATAGCACATCTACATGGTCATTATTTGGTTCTGAGCTTCTATCAGGCTCAAGACTTCTTGGCCTTATGGCAGTAATCTTTTTCATCTTCATTACATACTTTGATTCAAAGGGTATTGATAAGATTAGTAAGGTTACATCTATCGGTGGTACAGCAGTGCTTGTAATCAACATCATGGTTGTTATTGGTTCAATTGTAATGATTATCGCAAGACATGGTCAGCTTGAGCAGCCATTCTTAGGCAGAGAGTCACTTCAGGTTCCACTTAATGCGGCATACCAGGGCAACCCAATTATGATTTTATCATTTATTGTATATGCGCTTTTTGCTTACGGCGGAATCGAAGCTGTTGGTGGTCTGGTTGATAAGACTGAGAACCCTAAGAAGACATTCCCTAAGGCTATTGTCTCAGCAGCGCTTGTAATCGTAGTAGGATATGCACTTTTAATCTTACTTGTTGGTTCATTTACAAACTATAGCGAAATCCTTGGTCAGGACAACATTACACTTGGTAATGTATCCTATGTAATCATGTCAAACTTTGCAGCAGCATTTGGTAAGGCATTTGGTGCAACAGAGGCTACACAGATTGCGCTTGCTCATGGCTTTGCAAGAGTTTACGCACTTATCATGCTTCTTGCTCTTATGGGAGCTATGTTTACACTTGTTTATTCACCACTTAAGCAGATTATCGATGGAACAGATAAGTCGCTTTGGCCAGGAAAGATGGGCGAGATTGAGGCAGATGGAATGCCAAAGAACGCTATGTGGATTCAGTGCGCAATTGTATGTGTAATGATTCTTCTTGTTTCATTCGGTGGAGATACAATGCAGCAGTTTTTCGTAATACTTACTGCAATGGTTAATGTAGGAATGACAGTTCCTTACATGTTTATCTCATTTGCATTCCCTAAGTTCAAAAAGATGAAGGGGATAGATAGAAGCTTTGAAGTTTACAAGTCTCAGAAATCAGCAAACTTCTGGGGATATGTAGTTACACTTACACTTTTATTCGCAAATGCATTTGCTATTATCCAGCCAGCACTTGATGGAGATTTCAAGACAACATTCTGGTCACTCAGTGGTCCTGTAATCTTTGGTGCAGCTGCATGGATTATTTATACACGCTACGAAAAAAAACAGAAGTCAAAGTCTAAAGATTCTGTGAAATCAGTTGCGTAAAACTAAAAAAGATTCTATTCTGTCATCAAAGGGAAAACTGGAGGCAGAATATGAGTCTAAAAGAAAAACATATTTTTGAAAGTAACAAATTGGCCTTTTGGTTCGCGATTATTGTCCAGGTTTTTCAGCTATTGGCAACAGTCCTTTATGCGGATCAAAGAGTCGGATTCGTGAACACAGCATTTATGGCTAC
>JAGBJE010000235.1 GCA_017934625.1 Pseudobutyrivibrio sp.
CCGGCATCAACCACAGAAGTATAATAATTTTTAACCTGCGGCTGCTTCTTTATAATCATCTGAACCAAACCATAAATTGCAATAACAAGCTCCTGATCGCCGAAGCCAGAAACTGCAAATGGGATCTGATATTTAGCTGCCAAATCATTAAAATAATCTGCACCTGTAACCGCACTAACGTGCCCTGGTGCAATAAAGCCATCGATAGCTGCACCATTATCGCACAAATAAGATATAGCCCCCGGCATAGTCTTAAGGGCTGTAAGAATCCTAATATTTGTAAGATTAAGAGCAATGGCATTGTCCAAAAGTAATGTGTAAACTGGGGCTGTTGTCTCAAAACCAACAGCTGCAAACACATAATTTCTATCCGGATGCTCCTTAGCAAGACCTAGAACATCCATTGGAGAATACACCATCTCCACAGAGCCACCTCTGCCCTTAGCCTCGTTAAGGCTCTCTTTAGACCCAGGCACCCTAAGTAAATCGCCAAATGTGGCAACTGTAGTGTTTTCCTCCAAGCTAAGCTCTATCAGCTTATCAATATAAGCCGTAGGGGTTACACAAACAGGACACCCTGGGCCTGACAAAAGCTCGATGTTAGGTGAAAGAATATCCCTAATACCGTGCTTTGCAATGGCATGTGTATGGCTGCCACACACCTCCATCAGCCTCACCTTAGGGCCGTTATATGTTCGTAAAAAGTCAACAACTTCACTGATTTCCATTAGCCTTCCAGGCCTCCCATAAGCTCAAGAATCTCTTCTGCTTCATCCTTCTTAAGTGTCTGGATAACGCAGCCTGCATGTACAAGGGCGTAATCTCCCTCGTTTACATTAACAAGGCCAGCGTATGCTTCTACCTCGTTACCGTTGAAATCAACTGTTACTTTTCCATCTTTTTTCTTTTTAACTAATCCTGGTATTGCTACACACATGAATATTACCTCTTATTTAAACTTAAGGCTATTGTCAGGCAGCACCTGCTTCCTGCAAGAGCCCATAATCTTCCCTTTAGTTTAGCACAATTTATAGTAAATAGTTGTATAAAATGAGGGGCAGAGCTATCTCGATATCAGATAAGCCTGTCCAAGACATATGCCTCCGTCTCCTGGAGGAAGCTGACTTGCTATATACACATTAAATCCTTGTGTCTCAAGCTCTGTTATTACCCTTTCAAGCAATATGCGATTTAGGAATGTTCCGCCAGATAAAACTACCTGTTTTTTATCGTCAAGTTCCTGTTTATGATTACCTGCTATTGCCACAATATAGTCTGCAACTGCATCTATAAAGCCTCTGGCTATTTGTGCTTTATCCACATTGTTTGATATCGCATATACGATATCTTCAAATAGCATCTTGGTATCACCATCTACTCCTATATGAAGAGGATAGCCTTCTTGCGCTCGCGCCGCTATGTTTTCAAGCTCTACCGGAGCCTGACCCTCATATGAATTGTAATGGCATATATCAAGAAGTGCAGACACTGCATCAAACAATCTTCCCATAGATGTGGATGTGACTGTATTTATTCCGTTATCAATGGCCGCACTTATAAGCTGCCAGTCCATTGACGGCTCCTTAGCTGCTGGAATCTTATTGTTATGAAGCATACCAGTCAAAATAGTATCGCAGTTTTTAGCACCTTCATCTCCACCTATAAGCCTCATCTCCTTTAAATGAGCAATTCTGGTCATTTCAGATTTCCCATCCCACAGGAATGTTTCACTACCCCAAATGCTTCCATCATCGCCATACCCTGTTCCGTCAAAAGCGAAACCAAGCACCGGACCTATAAGCTTATGTTCTGCTATAACTGATGCCACATGCGCCTTGTGATGCTGTACCTGAGTCAGCTTTAGGTTTTCTCTGGCCGCAGCCTCATCACCTACTCTTCTGCTGAAATACCCTGGATGCTTATCAACTGCCATAGCTTCTGGCTTGAAACCAAAGACCTGCTCCATAGCTGCTTTCTCATCTCTATAGAAATGCTGACAGCTAACAGATTCCATATCGCCAAGATATTGGCTGGCATATGCCAATCCATTTTTTATAAAACAAAAGCTAGACTTTAAATCTCCACCTGCTGCAAACAATTCATCTGAGATATCCACACTGATAGGATTTGGCACGTACCCTCTGGCACGTCTAATAAACTGCTGTCTACCGCAAACCACCTTCATAACAGAATCATCCATAGGACGCAGGATTCTTCTATTGTGGCTTAGGATTGCAATTGGAGTTCCTTGCATATCCCCTTCTGCCACTCTATCCTTAAGCCAGTTAAGCATTTTATCATCATCGGTTTCTAAGACATCACCGCTGGCATTTCCACTTGTCATAATCACTGGGCCTAAAATCTCAGCCAATAATATCTGCACTGGATTACATGGAAGCATTGCCCCTACCTGCGGGCTGGTTAGGCAGACATTATCTGCCAGTGGTTTGGTATTATCGTATATACGATTTAATAAAACTATTGGTCGCGCTGGGCTTTCTAATAGTTCTTGTTCTTCATCATTTACCTGGCAGTAGTTCTTCACTGCATCTACATCAGGAAACATCACCGCAAACGCCTTAGCTTCCCTATGCTTTAATGTTCTAAGTGCAGCCACCGCTTTCTCATCAAAAGGATTGCAAGCTAAATGGTATCCACCAATATCCTTCACCGCAAGTATGCCACCTGCAGCAATAATATCAATCGCTGCTGCAAGCTGTGGTACCTGTACTTGCAAGTCCTCATAGAGACACTTGGTCTTTTGGGGCTGTGCCTTGCACAATGCAGCTGGCTTATCGCCAGCCACCTGCTCAAATGAAAGCTTTGGCCCACATTCTTTACATGCTATAGTCTGAGCATGGCGCCTTCTATCAAGCTTTCCTGTATATTCTCTCTCGCACTCTGGGCACATTTTAAAATCACCCATGGTAATTGTATCTCTATCATATGGCAAGCATTCTATTATGGAATATCTAGGGCCACAGATAGTGCAGCTAATAAATGGATGTAAGTACCGCCTGTTATAAGAATCTAATAACTCCTCCTTACACTTATCACATGTGCAAATATCTGCTGGAATAAGCGGAAGATTTGCCATCACATCACTGTCAGATTCTACAATCTTAAACTGATGGTCGGCTGACAGTTTCACATCCTTTTCTTGAAGTTCCTCTTCATCTATAGATGTGACAAATCCTCCTGTTGGCACATCCTGACTTAACCGGCGCTGCAGCTCATCCAACCTATCATCCTCACCAGCCGCTACCACAGTCACAATGCCACCTGTATTTCTAACATATCCTTCTATATTAAGTTCATCCGCCAGCTTGGCCACCCAAGGTCTATATCCAATCCCCTGCACCAATCCCTTGATCGTATATTTCCTAATCATCAAACTTTCCTTCAACAATAATCTTTGCCTAAAGGTATTAGCCAATTACACCAGCGATGCCGCAGGCAAGCACAATAACACCAAGGATGATACGATACCAGCCGAATACCTTGAAGTCATGCTTTTTGATATAGCTCATTAAGAACTTGATTACAAACATTGATACTGCAAAGGCTACTACCATACCAACAAGAAGGATGGCTGCCTCCATAGCTGTGAAGCTGAAGCCAAACTTAAGAATCTTAAGAAGGCTGGCGCCA
>JAGBJE010000236.1 GCA_017934625.1 Pseudobutyrivibrio sp.
AGAAACACTAAAGCTGAAATCAATGTGATTGCTCTTATAGGAGAGCGTGGTCGTGAGGTTAGAGAATTCGTTGAAAACGATTTAGGCCCAGAGGGCATGGCACGTTCTGTTGTTGTATGTGCAACCTCTGATAAGCCGGCTCTTATTAGAAAAAAGGCAGCTCTTACTGCTACAGCAATTGCAGAGTATTTTAGAGATCAGGGCAAGGATGTTCTTTTAATGATGGATTCTCTTACCCGTTTTTCTATGGCACAACGTGAAATTGGCTTGGCATCAGGGGAGCCTCCTGTTACAAGAGGATATCCGCCATCTGTATATTCTGAAATGCCACGTTTATTGGAGCGAGCAGGTAATGCATCGGAGGGCTCAATCACAGGACTGTATACGGTTCTTGTTGATGGTGATGATTTCAATGAGCCTATTACAGATACAGCCCGTTCTATATTGGATGGACATATAATGCTTAATCGTAAGCTTGCTCAGAAGAATCATTATCCTGCTATTGATGTCCTTCAATCAATTTCCAGAGTTATGTCTGCTGTGGCTACTCCTGAGCATAAGGCTATAGCAGGAAAGCTTAAGAATGTTCTTGCTACCTATCAGGAGGCAGAGGATTTAATTAACATTGGTGCATATAAAAATGGTTCTAATAAGTCAATTGATTATGCTATCAAAAAGATTGATGCTGTAAATGAATTCCTTTTACAGCAAACTCACGATAAATTTGAGTTCGATGATATTATTGCTCAGATGACAGCTATTTTTGATGATTAAGGGGATAGTCTATGGCGAAATTTGTTTATAGGATGCAAAATATCCTGGAGTTAAAACAGAAGATTGAAGAGCAGGAAAAAGCAAATTTTGGCATGGCTACCGCCAGGTTTAATGAAGAACAGCGAAAGCTTAGGGAACTAATGATTAGGCAGGCCGGCTATGAAAGACAGTTAAAGGAGCTTTCCGTTGGAAATATTGATATTAAAGAAATAAAGACCTGTAAGAATGCTATTTCATCCATGAAGGTGGCTTTACGTGATCAAATGATAGAGCTTTCAAAGGCCCAAAAAGCTATGGAAAATGCTAGGAAAAAGCTTAATGATGTTATGATGGAAAGAAAGATGCATGAAAAGCTTAGGGAGCACGCCTTCGAGGAATTTATTAACGAAATGGATTATGAGGAAAGCAAGATTACAGATGAGTTAGTTAGCTATTCATATTTTAATTCAGAAAAAGAGGGAGATTAGTTATGGCAGATGTAGCTGAGACACAAGAAAGCAAAGAAGATAAAAAGGCAGCGAAAAAAGCCGAGAAGGAAGCAAAAAAAGAAGCGAAAAAAGCTGAAAAGGAAGCCAGAAAAGAAGCAAAGAAAAATGGAGAGGTATATCCTGGAGATGAGGAACGCCTAGGTGTAGTAGGTGGCCTTATCATGGGATTTGTTGTACTTCTTATTATTCTTATCTGGCTTGTTATTTTTGCCTTTTTAGTAAAAATGGATGTAGGCGGCTTTGGTTCTACGGTGCTATTTCCTGTGCTTAAGGATGTTCCTTATGTAAATAAAATTCTTCCTGGAATAGAAGAATATATTCCAGAGCCTGAGGAAGAGGAAATTCCATATAAGTCTGTGGAAGAAGCAATGGAGCGAATCAAAGAGCTTGAGGTAGAAATAGAGCAGCTAAAGCAGGATGGCAATGCAAATAGTGATTATATTGCTGAACTTGAGGCAGCTTCAGCGGAGCTTGCAGAATATAAGGCCAACGAAGCAGCCTTTGAAGAGGAAAAAGAAAAATTTTATGAAGAGGTTGTTTTTTCAGATAAAGCACCCGATATAAATGAATATAAGAGTTACTATGAATCCATTGAGCCTGATAATGCTGAGGCTATTTACAAGCAAGTGGTTTCTCAGCTTCAAACAGATGCAGAAATCGAAGATTACATAAAAGTATATTCTAGCATGAAGCCAAAAAATGCAGCCGCAATTTTTGATACCATGACTGATGATTTTGATTTAGTTTGTGAAATCCTTTCTGGCATGGATGCAGCAACCAGAGCAGATATCATTTCAGCTATGAGTACAGAAAATGCAGCTATCATTACAAAGATGATGGAGCCTTAATAACTTCTTATATAGCAACTTGAAAACAGAATACTAAAGAAAGGAGGAATTGCATGACAAGTAGCAATGTTTCAAATTTACTGGTTCAGGTAAAAAGCATTAATGTGGAAATGCCTGCAGGTAAGGTGGAGAAATCGGGAAATGCCACTTTATTTGAAAATACGTTAAAAAACATTGCTGGATCTAATTTGCAAGAGGCCAATACTTCTAAAGCTCCTGATGTTAAGACAGTGTCAGCTGATAATACAGACGGTGATGCTGCAAAAAAGCTTAAAGTTACGAAAGAGAATAAGCTTGATAACACTACATCAACAATTGATGCAGACAAGGAGACAGAAGGTAAGATTGAAGAGGCGTCAAATCAGATTAAGGAAATCATTGAAGATGAGCTTGATGTATCTGAAGAGGATATTGAAAAGGCACTAGAAAACCTTGGATTTACTTTAATCGACCTGTTTAACCCACAAAATCTTGCAGAGGTTGTAGCTACTCTTACAGGTGAAGAGGATTCCATAGCTTTAGTTATGAGTGAGGAATTTAAGACTATACTTGATTCAGTTAATGAGCTTACAGACCAGTTATTACAAGAAACAAATTTATCCTTTGAAGATTTTAAGGAAATCATAGCTTCTGTAGAGCCTAGGGACGAAAATAAAATAGAGCCTACATTAGAAAATGAAACCAAGAAAGATATTCCTGAAATCACTGTTGAGATTAAAGATGAAGTTGAGCTTAAAGAGGTTAAGGAGCAACCTATTGAGCCTGCTGTTAAGGAGTCTATCAAGGAACCCGCTTTAAATGATTCAAAGGTAGAGGTGAATGAAGAAGAGGTACATGCAATAGATTATAAAGAAAATGCTAAACCTCAAGACGAAAATAATGATACTCAAAAACAGTTTGAAAACCGTGATTCTTCATTTAAAGCCTCAGAAATTAAGGTAACAAATAAGTCTGAATCTAAAATACATGTGAATACTGAGGGAATGGTATTCGCTGAACCTAAGGTTGATCTTCAGTTTTCTGTTAAGGAACAGATTATTTCTCTTCCTTCAGGGGAAACAGTTAAAGCAGAAGAGATTATTAATCAATTAGTAGAGCAGGCTAGAGTGCTTAGCGATGCTGAGACAACCACAATGGAGATGACTCTTAATCCAGAGGGATTAGGAAAAATCTTTATGGAGGTTACTCAGAAAGGCAATGAAATAACAGCAAAGATTTTCACCGAGAATGATGCTGTCAAGCAGGCTTTAGAAAGTCAGATGGCAAATTTGAAGCTTGAAATGAATCAAAGCTCTACAAAGGTTACATCAATTGAAGTTTCAGTTGGCACACATGAATTTGAACGTAACTTAGAGGAAGACGCTAGAAATCAGCAACAAAATCAAGAGCAGGATAATCATTCGAAAAAACGGACTAGGGGAATTAATCTTAATAGCTTAGACGAGCTTGCGGGATTGATGTCTGAAGAGGATGCTCTTATTGCTCAGATGATGCTTGATAATGGAAATACTTTAGATTATCAGGCTTAAGTTAGGGGAGGAGGAATTTAATGGCAGATGTAAAGCTAGACCTTATTGGAGGTGTTACTAACGGTGAATATAAAAAGACCACGGCATCCCAAGAGGCAACAAAAAATAATGATGCGCTATCTACATCAAAGACCAAAGATGCGAAAAGTACTGAATATAATCAGGATATGTTTTTGCAGCTGCTTGTTGCAGAAATGCAATATCAAGACCCGTTACAGCCTACAGATAATAGCCAATATGTTGCACAGCTGGCTTCATTTACACAGATTGAAGCTATCCAAAGTGTTCAGTCAGGTATGGAAAACATCGAGGGCAATAGCTTAGTAGGAAATTACGTATCACTTAATGTGAACGGAAAAGAAATTAGTGGTATTGTTGATTTTGTTTCCAAGGATGATGAAAAGGGCTTGATGGTATCTGTTGACGGTGAGCTGTATGAAAAGTCAAAGATAACATCGGTTGTTGATGGCGATTACTACATGTCAAAATATGTAGCTGGATTATTTGAAGAGGCAATGAAGAAGCTTCCAAGCAAAGAAAGTATTACTGTTAGAGATCAGGAAGCTGTCGAAAATGCAATGGGCTATTTCAATGCATTAAGTGATTATCCACGTTCTCAAAGCTTTATTAAGGACTGGGACAAGCTATACACCAATTATCTTGAATCAATTAATCAATATCAAAAACTAATTAATGCAGTAGGAAATGCCGATAAAAATAGTGAAGCTGATTCTGACAATAAAGAACAGTCTTCAGATGCTACCGTAGAGATTTAAAGCCTAGGAGGACATATGAGTAATATAAGCATTAATCCAAATTTTACCTCCATAGAGCAGGTTGCTGGTACATATTTAAATCCAGCCGCTGAGTCTAGACCACTTGGCAATCTAAACGGAGCAAGCTTTGAAGATATATTTAAGCAGAAGCTTGAAAGTGCTTCTGAATTAAAATTCTCTAAGCATGCCACCCAAAGGCTTGATGACAGAAATATTACACTTTCTGAGGAACAATCTCTTAGATTGGAAGAGGGCGTTCAAAAAGCTCAGGCTAAGGGGATTACTGATTCTCTTGTTTTAGTAGATACACTGGCATTCATAGTTAATGTACCTAATCAGACAGTTGTAACTGCTATGGATCAGACTGAATCAGAAGAAAACATTTTTACAAATATTGACGGTGCTGTAATAGTTTAGCTGGACCTTATGGAAGCTAATTGTCCCTGACTGACAGATGGGGCAACAGTCACCTCAAGTGAACTTTGCTTTGAGGAGGTCATTCATTATGATGAGATCACTTTTCTCTGGTGTGGCAGGTCTTAAGACACACCAGACAAAAATGGATGTTATTGGTAATAACATCTCTAACGTAAACACAGTTGCGTTCAAATCATCTTCAACAACATTTTCTGATATTATGTATCAGACAACTTCACAGGCATCAGGTGCCACTGCAACACGTGGTGGTGTTAACGCTAAGCAGATAGGTCTTGGTGTTACTAACGGTGCAACTAAGGTTTCTGTTACATCAGCTGGTGCAGCACAGTCTACTGGCGATGCTCTTGATATCAGATTGACAGATACTAATACTACAAACTTTTTTGTAGTAAATAATGGCTCTGAAAATGTATTTACACGAGCTGGTTCATTTTACATTGACGGTAATGGTAACCTGGCAATGACAACAACAGGTTATCTTGTAATGGGATGGCAGGTTGATGCTCAGAACCCTGGAATCATTAATAAAAATACTGTTTCCCCTCTAAGAGTTATGCAGGCTGACAATCTTACGTCTGCTCCAGAGGCAACAACAGAAGCTAACTTCAGTGGCGTTATTGATAAGAATGATAGCCAGTTTAATTCAACAGGTGGTTATGTTCGTTCATTTACATTTTATGATAATCTTGGTTATGCCTATACAGCTAAGTTTTCTATAAAGCTTTTAAATGGCGATACAAATGATTATTCTATTGAGCTTACTAATATTTTGGATGCTGATAACAATGATTTGCTTGCGCGTTACACAGCAATGGATGCAAATAATAAAATAAGCGATATTTTCCCTGCGGATGATACTAAAAATGGAGCATCTACATCCTATAGATTAGATTCATCCAAATTCTCTATTCAGTCTGTAAACAATAATAATACTCTTGTTTATACAAAAGACGGTGTTAGATATTCTGTTAGAGAGGCATGGATGGATAATACAGCTGGTGGAAGTAATCAGCTTGGCTATACTTTTGAACCGATTGATGATCCGACTGCTAACAATATAAATCTATCTTATGCAGAAATATATGGTATATCTTCAAACATACTTGATACAGCAACAGCAAAAAACGAAGCCGTTAACTTAGTAGGTTTGACAAATTTTGCAGATGCTAGATATGATATTACAACTCCTGGCTCAGGACTTAAGTTTGATTCTAAGCTAGGTTATTTAGTATCCGCTGGCGCTGAAGGTTCTACAACAATTACACTTAAGGCCTCTACACTTGGTCCTAATACAGAGCAGGGACAGGCTGCATTATCAGATATTGTAATTGATTTTTCTAAGCTACTTAACTATGACAATGGTGGAACATCAACTGCTGTAGCAAATAGAGGTGTGCCTGATGGAACAGTTATGAGAGGTGAAGGTAAAAAGCTTGGTACAATGACCGGCCTTTCAGTTTCAAATGATGGTAAAATATACGGTTCATATTCAAATGGTAATACAGTTCTTTTAGGACAGATTGCGGCAGCGCAGTTTTCTAATCCATCAGGTCTTGAGGAATTAGGTAACAACTGCTACAAGACAACACTTAACTCAGGAGAGTTCGATGGTATCGGAGTTGACATTTCAGCAGATGGTTCATCAATGAACACAGGACAGCTTGAAATGGCTAACGTAGATCTTTCTGCAGAGTTTACAGACATGATTACCACACAGCGTGGTTTCCAGGCAAACTCACGAATCATCACAGTATC
>JAGBJE010000237.1 GCA_017934625.1 Pseudobutyrivibrio sp.
GAAAGCGCCTTGCAAGGCGCTTTCTTACTTTACATATTTCTTATTTCCACTTTTTAATTAATGCTGGATAAATTGCCACTGCAAATAACATCATTAAAAATCTAGCTACGAAATTACCCCAATTGGCACCAAGCATTCCGGCAAAAATTGCTGCTCCCATAAATTCTTTCCAGGATAGAACGATCACAACTCCGATAAATCCAAGCATTGGAAGATTCTTAGAGCCTTCTGGTACTTCATACTTAACATTATGTCTTTCAATGTAAGAACCTACTACAAATCCTAAGAACATACCTGCTGACTTAAAGGTGTCTTTCATCATCTTCACTGGATCTACAAGAAGCTCTCCATCAACATAATCCATCGGATAAGGCTTAACCTGAATATAAATAATTACTGCAATTACAAGAATTATTCCACATACAGTCAATATATCCTTAGCCTTTTCATTTCCTTCCAGCTTATCCTGAACCTTTGCTATGATGAACATCAATATTGCTGTTGCACCAAATCCAACTGCAACATCCTGTGGTGTGTGTACACCTAAGAAGTTTCTAGAAAATCCCGTAAGCACCAGCATTACAATACATATCACTGATACCCATCTTCTTTTATTCCACTGCCATACAGCCGCTCCTCCATAATGGATTGTAGCATTTGTGGTATGTCCACTCGGGAATGAATAACCGGTGGCCGCCACCTTGGAATCCCCAGCCGGTTCAATTAAATCTGATCTTATCCACGGTCTGTAAGCACAAGCTGTTAATTTAATAACACCATTTAGTAGCTCACCACCATTGTACCATGCCAAGAATCTGTAACCCCATTTCTTGTTTACACACCAGTAAACCATAAATGGAAGCATCGGCATAACATCTACTGCTATTTTGGAGATTGCATTGAAAAATTCATCAAAAACACCTCCGGTAGCATTTCGCAAATCCTGCAATAACAATAAATATTGAATATCTAATTGCATAACTCCCTCCCGTCTGAATAATTAATAAGTTCTATATGATGATACTTCATTGATAAATGGTTTTCTATTTTTTCACCAAAGATTCACAATCTGAGTATCTCCTGACAGCAAAAAATCCCGTGGGGTATCCCACGGGATTTAATTTATCTGGCTGTTAAACCATTGCCATCACTATCAATTGTAATTGTAGCGCCTTCACCTATATCACCGCCTAAGATTATCTTGGCTGCCATAGTTTCAACATTCTTTTGAATATATCTTCTAAGTGGACGGGCACCATATACTGGGTCATAGCCCTGGTCGATTACAAACTGCTTTGCTGCAGGAGTAAGTTCTATGTGAAGCTGTCTATCAGCAAGTCTGTCGTTTAATTCCTGCATAATCAAATCTACGATTCCACCTATGTTAGCCTTTGTAAGAGGCTTGAACATAATGATTTCATCTAGTCTGTTTAAGAACTCTGGACGGAATGAATTTCTAAGTTCGGTCATGACCAGCTCATTTGTCGCGTGAGTAATTTCGCCTGTTTCTTCATCAATACCCTCTAATAGATACTGTGAACCAAGGTTTGATGTCATGATAATGATTGTGTTTTTGAAATCCACTGTTCGTCCCTGAGAATCGGTGATTCGTCCATCATCAAGAACCTGAAGCAGTACGTTAAATACATCTGGATGAGCCTTTTCAACCTCATCAAAAAGTACTACCGAATATGGCTTGCGTCTTACTGCCTCTGTAAGCTGACCGCCCTCGTCATATCCTACATATCCTGGAGGTGCTCCGATAAGTCTAGACACGCTAAACTTTTCCATGTACTCGGACATATCAAGACGAATCATTGCATTTTCATCATCAAAAAGTGCCTGGGCTAATGTCTTTGCAAGTTCTGTCTTACCTACACCAGTTGGTCCTAAGAATAGGAATGAACCAATTGGCTTTGTAGGGTCCTTGATGCCTGCCTTTGAACGGATGATAGCTTCTGATACAAGCTTTACTGCATCATCCTGTCCCATAACACGCTTGTGTAATTCCTCATCTAGGTGAAGTGTCTTGCTGCGCTCGCTTTCATTAAGCTTGGCAACAGGAATGCCTGTCCATCTGGAAATGATTCTTGCAATCTCATCCTCTGAAACATTCTCATGTACTAAGCCAGTATCTCTAGCTTTTAGCTTTTCTTCTGCTGCTGCCAGCTTGCTTTGTAATTCTGGCAATCTGCCGTACTGAAGCTTTGCTGCCTCCTCAAGGTCATACTTTTGCTGTGCAATCTTTATCTGACCCTGAACATCATCAAGCTCTTCCTTGACCTTTGCAACATCCTCAACCAGCTTTTTCTCATTGTCCCAAGCTGCCTTCTTGGTGTTGTATTCATCTCTTAATTCTGATAATTCCTTTTGAAGGTCTGCAAGTCTATCCTGAGACAGCTTATCTGTTTCCTTCTTAAGAGCAGCCTCTTCAATCTCCAGCTGCATTACTCGTCTGTTCATCTCGTCAAGCTCAGCCGGCATTGAATCAAGCTCTGTCTTAATCAGTGCGCATGCCTCATCCACAAGGTCGATTGCCTTATCTGGAAGGAATCTATCTGAAATATATCTATTTGAAAGAGTGGCTGCACTTACTAAGGCGCCATCTGTTATTTTTACTCCGTGGAATACCTCGTAGCGTTCCTTAAGTCCACGTAGGATAGAGATAGTATCCTCAACTGTAGGCTCATCCACCATTACAGGTTGAAAACGTCGCTCAAGTGCTGCATCCTTTTCAATGTATTCTCTGTATTCATCAAGTGTGGTTGCACCTATACAATGAAGTTCACCGCGGGCAAGCATTGGCTTTAGCATATTACCTGCATCAAGTCCACCGTTGCCATTCTTACCAGCACCGATGATTGTATGAAGCTCATCGATGAAGAGGATAATCTCGCCATCGGAATTCTTAATCTCATCAAGGACAGCCTTTAATCTCTCCTCAAATTCACCTTGATATTTAGCACCTGCAATCATGGAACCAATCTCTAGTGAAAATACCTTTTTATTCTTAAGTGCATCTGGCACATCACCACGCACGATACGCTGTGCCAAGCCCTCTACTACCGCTGTCTTACCTACACCAGGCTCACCTATAAGCACTGGATTGTTCTTAGTCTTACGACTAAGAATACGGATTACATTTCTGATTTCCTCATCACGGCCGATAACTGGGTCAAGCTTGTTTTCTCTAGCTCTTTCCACCAGGTCATAGCCATATTTTTCAAGTGTGTCGTAGGTAGCCTCTGGATTGTCCGTATTTACGGTTTGGTTACCCCTAACTGTGGCAAGCACTGCAAGGAATGCATCCCTGGTAATACCAAAGCTCTTAAAAATA
>JAGBJE010000238.1 GCA_017934625.1 Pseudobutyrivibrio sp.
ACCCCAAGGTCTTGAAATCAAAAGTCCTGCATTCTTAAGGGTAAGGCCACGATAAGCCTCATCAGTTCCCTCAATCCTATATATCTTATTATCATCAAGCCCATCTATCTTAATATTAATGCTGTGCATATTAGGCTGATTTAGCACCTGCACAAATGTTATCAATGCTTCTGATTTATCCTTGCTAACCACTTCATAACAATCATACAGATTATTATTGCTATAAGAGGCCAGACGATAATAGTCACCTAATCTAATAAGCTCGTTGTATTTGTGATAAATGTCAATCTGATTAGGAATGGCAGCTTTATCCTCCTCTGAAAGCTTTGTGACATCAAGCTCATATCCAAATGTTCCAGCTAGTGCCACATTACCTCTTGTTTCAAATGGAGTATTGCGTCCTACTGTATGATTAGGACAAACACTTACGTGTGCTCCCATTGTAGAAAGTGGGTAGATTAATGCTGTTCCTTCCTGAATAGACAATCTTTCAATAGCATCAGTATCATCTGAGCACCAAATCTGTGGACTATAGTAAAACATTCCCGGATCAAATCTGGCACCGCCACCTGAACAGTTTTCAAGAAGAAGATTTGGGAAGTCTGTAATCAGTCTTTCCTGCATTTCATACATGGCAAGCACGTATCTATGCATCAGTTCTCCCTGTCTATCCTTATCAAGGCAGGCGCTACTAATATCTGTAAGCTGTCTATTCATATCCCACTTGACATATTCAATATTAGCAGATTTGAGAATATTTGCCACACAGTTATATGCATAATCTCTTACCTCTGATCTAGTCAAATCAAGCACATATTGATTGCGACTTCTGCAAGGAATTCTATCTGGAATTGCAATGGCCCAATCTGGATGAGCCCTATACAAATCCGAATCAGGCGAAATCATCTCTGGCTCAAACCAAATACCAAACTTAAGACCAATAGCATTAACATCATCAACAAGCTTTTTCAAACCACCTTTGATTTTGTTTTCGTTAACCTGCCAGTCACCCAGTGATGAATTATCGTCATTACGATACCCAAACCAGCCATCATCCATAACCAGCATTTCGATACCGCAGTCCTTTGCAGTACGAGCAATATCAAGAAGCTTATCATTATCAAAATCAAAATATGTAGCCTCCCAGTTATTAATAAGAACAGGACGAGGCTTTTTAAGATATGGACTTCTTATTAAATGATTGCGATAAAGATCATGATAGGTTCTTGTCATCTGCCCTAATCCATTATTAGAGTAAACCATCACAACCTCAGGTGCGTAAAACTCATCACCTGCCTCAAGTTTGAACCTAAAATTATCAGGATGAATTCCCATTACCACTCTAAGGGAATCAAACTGGTTCTTCTCTACCTGCGCTAAGAAGTTACCTGAGTATACGAAGTTAAATCCATATACCTCACCAGTATTTTGCGTTGTATTTTCTCCTACAAGTGCAATAAATGGATGTTCCTGATGAGAAGATTCTCCTCTTGTAGAGCTAACACTCTGCTTACCATAGCCAATCTGTCTATACTCAATATGGCGTTCTCTTGCCCAAGAGCCATGAAGCATAAGCATCTTATAATTATTATCATCCATATCAAGACACATAGACATAAGCTTATCCAGATAGATTGTATCTTCAGATGAATTCTTAATGCGCACACTTCTTGTGATAGCATCACTATCTTCAAAAATACTGTAAGATAATGTTCCCTCTATGCCAAGGGTAGCATCCTCCACATCTATTTCAAGAGTCATAGCTTTTGACTCACCAGCAAATGTAGCAGGAAGTCCCTTTATGCCTGGCTTGCCCTCAATAATTCTATAGCCTTTGTAAAGAAGCTGAATTCCGCTTGCACCATTTTTATCTGTAACTGTTATAGCACTTTCTCTATAATCTCCCACATTGTTTCCGGAGAACTCTGTAGGAAATGTATCAAGGAATGAGCTTCTATCACGGTTATTTACAGATGGCACCTTTGGATTCTCATAAATACGCATAAGATATGAAACATCATCATCCACAATTCTCGCACCATAGTAAGCATGACCTAAAAAACCTTCCTCATCTACAATGCCAATAACATAGCTGGTATTATTAGTATCCAGCTTAAACAGCCTACTTTTTTCTAAATATTTAATATTCATCATTAATCTCTCCCTAAAGTAAATAAACTAACTCTAGGGAGAGTATAACATTAATTTAGCTAAATTTAAACTAAATATTAACTTGATTAGTTAATTTTTAATTTTGTAGGCTGTTAATTACTTTACATACACTATTTTCTTCTCCATAAGTATATACCTGCCCCTATAAGTGCTAGTAATATAAGACTGAATAGTGTTACTAATACTGTGTTGGTTGAAGATTCTGTTTCTTCCTCAGTTGTATTAGATTTCTCAATAGATTCATCTGCCATCAATGATTCATCGTCAACATTTGTATCTTCTATTGAATCTTCTATTGAATCTTCAGCAACAACTTCATCTTCTACTGTTGTAGGTACTTGCTCATCTTCTATGGTATCTGTTTTTTCTACAGACTTAACAGGATTTTCTTTTGCAGCGTTTTCCTTTGTAGCCGCTTTTGTATCTCCTGCTGCAGGTACCTCAGGTTCT
>JAGBJE010000239.1 GCA_017934625.1 Pseudobutyrivibrio sp.
ATTTATCTGGGCTTCTAATGCCTTTAGTTCCGCATGGCGCTGCCTATCCTTGGCAGAAGATATTTGCTGCAACAGCTCCTTTACTCTGGCTGTCATTATGTTGAAGTTAGCTGCGATTGTTCCGAATTCGTCCTTACTTTTTACTGATATCCGCTTGTCCAAATCTCCCTCCTGAACAGTCTGCATACCCTTCACTATCGTATTTACGGATTTGTTAAAGGTCCTTGTTGTGTAAAAAATAATCATCCCCACTACAACAATAATAATAGAGCTTATTAACACTGTTATTATTTGAATCCTTCTAACATCCTTTAGCATCTCATCTGTGTCATAAGCATTTACGAATGTCCACCCTGTGGATTCATCCTTGTATTTATTGATTCCTATATTATGGCTACTTTGTAAATATCCACTTTCTCGTACGAAAGCTTCCAAGTTTTCCCCAGTGCTCATTGCTACATAAGCTTCACTAGGATATGAGATTACCTTGCCGTTGTCGTCTAAGATGAAGTTGATTCCCGTTTTGCTCTCCTTAGATGAATTACATATTGTATTTAGAACCTCTTCGTCAACAGTCATTATGACAGTTGCTATACTGCCCTTCTCCAACTGGTCAAAGTTGTACAGTCGTTTTGATATATGAAAATAATATTTTTTCACTCCATTTTCATCAAACTTCATACTAGGAGTAATAACCATCCCTGATTTACTTTCTGCATCCAGGTATGGTGGCGCTATTCTCATATCTTTAAATCGATTCCAGATATTATACATAGATGAATCTGTAGCAAAATCGTAGGTTACCGACTCCCCATTCTTACACACCAGGCTGATAGAACGCACTCCTTCTACCACACTGGTGTATCTATGAAGCAGCTCTCTAATATCGCTTTTAGCCGCCGCCCGTCTTGTAGGGGTACCGTTCATCAGAATCATTACCTGGTCGATAACATTCTCATCCACATATATCTGATACATTAAATTGGTATAGTTTTCTAAGCTGAGATTAGTTCTCTCTGAAATCTGGATTAAATCACTTTGGATGATTTCATCCACCTGAGAAGTCATAGTTTCCCTGACACTAGTAAAATGAAATACCTGCAATAGAATAATAGGTATTATAGATATTAGTAAAAATATAATAATAAGCTTTTTGCCTATTTTAAGATCATTGTATCTTCTAATAATGCTATGCATAACATTCACCCACCCAATACAATCATCATACAAAAAATAAGCTCATTGCACAACAGGCAATGAGCTTATAGTCATTCATTTTTGCTGGTAAGGCTCACATCTAATACAGAACCTCTACACCCAAACTCTCCTGGGCGTCTGTCCAGAGCTCGTTCCATGAATCCATGATTTCATCGAAGGTCATGTCGCCGATTGAGGCATGCTCGATAATCTCTTGAATCTTTCTATCTCCGCCATTGTTTACATTAAGCTCGCACTCGGAGTTAAGTTCGTTAAGAAGGTCTTCCTCTCCCTCAAGTGCTGGGGAATCGTCAACAAACTCTACGCCTTCGAAGGAAAGCTTGGTATCAGTATTCTTTGTTGCTACTGGAAGTCCATCCTCATTGTAAGAATAGCCTGATTCCTCGGCCATCCATTTAACAAAGATAAGTGCAGCTTGCTTCTCATCTGCTGTGGCGTTTACATTGATACCGTAGCAATAGTCAGCACCGGCCTTAGCATACTGTTTACCATTTATTGTTATAGGAAATGCCATGTAGCCGATATCATCTGCATTGGCACCAGCTGCTTTCATCTGTGGAACTGCCCATGAGCCAAGAACCATACAGCCAATCTTGCCGTTGTTGATCATGCCCTTGCAACCTTCCCAGTCAGTGGTGATGTAATCATCCTCTGTAAGACCCTTTGCTACAGCATCATACAGAATCTTGTAGACTGCATAAGGATGTGTGCCATCACCATAATCCTTGAATGGATCCTTGGTGTGAAGCAGCTTTTGGTTCATGTAATCTGCATCGCCTGTGGCGCTGACACCTGTGTACATATCCCATACGCCCATAGTCCAGCCAGCTGCGTAGTTGGTATAAAGAGGAATTGCCTCTGTGTTGTCCTTAATCTTTTGAAGGGCATCTAAGAATTCCTCTGGAGTCTTTGGAAGCTCCGTAACTCCTGCATCTGCAAACACCTTTTTGTTGTAAACGATACCCTGTGTAGTAGCGGTAAATGGCACACCATAAACCTCCTGCTGGTACATACGCTCCTCAGCATAATTAATATGCTTTGACATTGTATCCAAGTCACCATAAGACATGAAATATGAGCTGTAATCAGCTTTATCCACTGCCGGGATACCCATGATAGTTTCGTAATCACCTGACTGCAGATGTGTCAGTGCATCATCAGCATAGTTAGTATCTGTAGTTATATTGACAGTTATTCCTGGATAGAGCTTATTAAACTCAGCCAAATACTCCTTCCACGAAACTCCGCCGTAATCATCTGAGTCCATGTCCGTTCTATTGTTAAACATTGTGATTGTGGCTTTCAAATCTGTGAAATCCTCACCTAACACAATGTCTGCGTACGGTTTTAAATTTTCATCTGCCCCAGTATCTACTGCTGCACCTTCATTTGAATTTCCACACCCCGTCATGGCAAATAGCATAGAACCTGCTAAAATGCCTGC
>JAGBJE010000240.1 GCA_017934625.1 Pseudobutyrivibrio sp.
ATTCCATCAAGGAAATAAGATCCCTTAAAGACGATAAGGTAGATAGGTTCAAGGTGTAAGTGCGGTAACGCATTCAGCTGATGAATACTAATAGATCGAAGGTTTATTCTAAAAGAAGAATGTAGCGAAATCGGAAGACTAAGTCTTACTGTGTGAAGTTTTGAGGTTGCTAAATAGATTAGCAGGCACCTTACATTTGGATATGCTTGCTTTTTTATTAAAAATTTATTAGAAAATGTGTGTGTAGCTCAGCTGGATAGAGCACTTGGCTACGGACCAAGGTGTCGGGAGTTCGAATCTTCTCACGCACGCTAATAAAGAGCACTGAATCTTTTTGGTTCAGTGCTTTTTTAGTTATTTAATGTAAAATTTTAAAGATACAGATGATATATATTAAACGGTAAATCGGTTCTTTCCAGTCTTTGTTGGTTTTAAAGTATTAAAGTGTAATAAGAAGACGTTTTTCTTATGGAACAGTTATGGTTGATTTGGATAGTCATAGGATAATTGATTTGATTCCAACAAGGAATATTGAAGAAGTTAAAAATTGGCCTGCTGAATATCCTAATATTGAAGTGATTTCAAGAGATGTGGCTCAAATATACGCAAGTGCTGCCAAGAAGTCACATCCAGAGGTAATACAGGTCAGTGATAGATTTCATATCATTAAAGGCCTAACAGATGCTGTTACAAGATATTTGATTAGAGAGTTTCCAGCTAGAATTGAAATACCGGCGGGTTCGGTTAATAGTGATGAAATTAAAAGATTACAAAATATAAACAATAGATCAGAAATTGTTGATAGAATTATTGTAAAAGAGATGCATCATATTTACAAAACTATACAGAACTATTTGTCACCAGAGTATTCTATTGAGGATAGACATTATAACATGAGAATACCTGGCAAATTATCACCATATGAAAGTGAGGTTATAAAACTCAGAAGTGAAGGAATGACTTACCCTGCAATTTACAAAATTATAACTGAAAAAGGATATGATGGCTCAGTAGCATCGCTAAGAATGTTTATGTAAAAAGAAAAGATAAGAAAGCAAGCAGCCATAAGTCAAGAGGATATTTATTCAAAACATTCGTATAAACTTGAGCCTTGGTTGGCAAAAAAGGAAAGGTTTAAAATACCAGAACTACAGACATATATTAATGGAATAAGATATGATATTGATGCTTAAAAAAAGGGCATTGAATTGCAATATAATAACGGTCTTGCAGAAGGCAGTGTTAATAAAATAAAAGTTATAAAGAGAGTGATGCATGGTAGAAATTAAAAAAGATCAGGATAATCCTGATCTTTTTTATGAATAATTTTATATAATAATTTATTCTACGATAGCTTCAGTCTCGACAACAGCTGTTTCATCTTGTACTTCATTAGAAGCATCATCTGCAAGGTTATCTTCTTCAATGCTATCAACTTCAGTAGTGTCAGCTTCGACAAATTCTGTATTAGATATCATGGTCTCAGAAGCTTCTGTTTCAGCAGACGCATCATCATTTATCTGAACAAAAGTTGTAAATTTATTTAGAACATCCTCAGAAATGTATCCATCAGAGACTGCATTTTTTGCTAAGTCATAGCACTCAGCTGGTGTCTTTTTAGGAAGAACTGATGATCTAACCACTGATGTTGTTCCATAAAGGGAAGTATAAAATGATGTAGTAGCAAAGTTTAAAGTTAACATTCTGCTACCTGTTTCTATACCGCAAATACTGCCTCGCTTTTCACCAGCACAATCATAGTTTCCCCAAACATCTTCACGTAAGTAGCTATCACAATGAGCAGTTGAAGAGTCTCCATTATAACCACCATCTTCATGATTAACACCAGCGTACTGCCAAACGATGTTAAGCACAGAAGAAATACTATAGAATGTATTCTTATCACTGGTATCTCCGAGTCTCTTTACCATGCCTTCACGAGTAAAGCCTTTGATAAGAGGCGAACCAAATGTGACTGTGTTAAGTACTTCGTAATTGTCCTTGATGTACTTATCAGCTGCGACCTGCTGTGCAACCATTCCACCAAGACTATGACCTGCGAGAATAATATTGCTGCCTGCAGGAATTCTATCAATAATAGCATTTTTTACATTTACTACGTATTCATTACTTAATTCAAAGCCAGATAAAAGATCTTCCTTAACAGTTGTAGTCTGATTTTCAACAATTGTCTCTGTTCCTGAAAGTGCAACTACATACACTTCCTTATCCTCAGAACCCCAGTATGTATTATAAGTCATTCTGCCTTCTGTGATAGAAATAGGACCAGCAGTTTGATAATCTGCATAGCCGACTTTTGTAAGTGTTGCCATCTGAGCGGCATTTTCTACAGATACGGTTTCACCATTCTGTATTTTATAAACCATATCCATGATTTTAAAATCTGTTTCTGTATGAAGAATATAATTTGTATCTCCGTCTGCTGGAAGAATTGATCCAGCCTCAGCAACCATTGGGTTTACCAGAACAGTTGAAGCCACAAGAGCCGCAGCTAAAGTTCTTAAAATGCTTTTTCTCATAATTATTTTACTCCTTTTCTTTTTGCTGAACCAATATATCAGGAATAGCATCCTAATGCTTCATAAAATTAAATAAATTTAAGGAGTATTTTTGTGAGTATTGCGATATGTCACACATTATATTTTTCAAGTAGAAATCGTTAATAATAGAATAAATAATGACAAAATGGGCATATCTATAACGCTTGAGATAGTTTATCTCTAAGTCGAATGTTATAAAAGTTGAGCTTTTAGCTGTGGAAAACTTTTATAAATAAGACAAATGGCAAAGGTATCAGGGCAGGCGGCTCATAGAAGATCGCTATTTCATAGGTATCATAAACTTGGCTTTGAAATAGCTAGCTTCTATAGATGTTCCTAATATACCATCATTTGAATTAAGAGTTTCCTGAACAATCTTAAGGCCCAATCCATGATTAAGCTTATCCATCTTTGTGGTTTCAAGATTTGGGTTAGAGTCTAACACATTTTCAGCTATTTTATTAGATATTTCGCAGCTTAAATAGCCTTTGATGCACTTAATTACAATGTGAATGTCTGGGTGGTCCACATTTTCACAAGCCTCCAAGGCATTGTTATATAGATTCAAAAAGATGGTACAAAATTCATCATCATTAATTGGTAATTCAGAAGGCAGAAGAATTTCTGAATAAACTTTTATTCCGTGCTTCTGAGCCTCTGATATTTTACGATTTAAAATGTAATCTATCATAGAATTACCAGTGGAAATTGCAGAGATACTTTGGATTTTTGCACCGATTGTTTCATCTAAATAATCCTGTAATTTATCATAGTTTTGTTCATTTAATAGAGTCTGAATGTACAAATAATTATTCTTTAATTCATGCCGTTCTTTCTTTATACGTTCTTCTAATTCCAATGAATATCTGTATCTAAAAACCTGGGCTTTGGTTTCGGTAAGAGCCTTATCCAATCGTCGCTGTTCATAATTGCCTATCATAAAGGTTGAAAACAAATCATAGAAAATTGGCAAAATAGGAATGATAAGAAAAGCCAAAATAGCATCCTTGTATTCATCCCAAAATGAAATATTCATAACTCCAAGAAGATAATAAACACTGAGACTGATAGGTAGATATAATACTGCATAGTATCTAAGATGGATGTTGTTTTTATCAATTATTAAAGGGTAGTTTATAAAAGTTGAAGCTAGGAGTATAAGTAGCCCAACGAGTATAATGAAAAATATAATATCGATAATCTGGTATTCAGCGGCAGGAATGATTTTTTCATTTCTATAGATAGGAGAGCAAGCCATTTTTGCCAGCTGAATGAATGCTGTGAAAAATGAAATATATACTGTTTTTGAAAGAAAATTGCCATCTAAGCATAGGTGGGAAAATAAAAGAGCAAGTGGTAAAGAAACAATATAAAAATACCAATATGGTCTATTGTAATCCCAAAATGGTAGAATATAAGGAATATATTTTAAAGTCAAAAAGACACCCATGGTAACAATGAAATAACTTGCAGTTGTCCATGGGGCTTTCTTTTTTGGGAATATGCAGTGCAACATGTAAATAAGAATAGCGAAGTGAATAATGCCTTCTATTTCCCAATTTCTAAATATCTGATATAACATAAAATCTCCTTATTATGACATAGAATAATTGATAAATAACTGCTTTAGAGTATCGCTACTGCCTCGACTTATAGGTAACTCCTCACCACTAGTTAATATGATACTATTTTTGGTAATCCTGAAAATGTAATCCATGTTTACAAGAAAGCTTCTGTGTATTTTTACAAAATGAAAGTTCTCAAGCTTTTCGTCTAAATCCATAAGCTTCATTTTTACCGTGGAATCACCATTTGTAGTAACGATTTTGCATTCCTTACGTTGAGCTTCGACATAGATTATGTTTCTAGCATCGAAGGATAAAACATCGCCGCCATTGTTCTCTATGATGGTAAATGTCTGTGGAGAACGTCTTTTTAGTTCATTGATTATGGAATCTACCAAAGAAGGGCACAGCTCCTTTAGTTCGGATTTACGAATAAATCGAAATGGCTGGACTTCGAATGTTTGAAATACTAGCTCCTCTTTATTTGAAATAAAAATAACAAGAGCATCCTTGGATAGCTGTCTTATCTTTCGGCAAACGGATATACCGTCGATGTTTGGCATTTCAATATCTAAGAAAATAATGTCATAGTTAAAATGACTTTCAAACATAGACAGAAAATCTTCACTAGCTGTAAAGAAATCAAAGGCAACTGCTGTATTACATTTCGCAAATTCATCAGCTAGCAAAGCCTTTGTAGAATTTAAAATATCAAGTTCATCATCAACAATCGCTGCTTGATACATAAGACCTCCAAAAGCAATTAATAATCTATATATGATTATACAATAGATTAGTTTCTTACTAGAAGCATTCTGTACCGTATTTTTGCATTTCGTACCAAATTCAATTTTAGGGAAAATAAGATGATAAAGTATACCTATCTTAAAGATTATTAGGAGGATGTTTTTATGAGCGTGAAAAAATTCACCAGATTATGGACAATCATTATTGCAGTAATTACAGTACTTGCAATAGTTGTTAGCATCGTTCTTACAGGTCCATTATACACTGTTATGAACATGTATTTTGGAAAAGGCGATGCTGTTATTAAGCAAAATAAGCTTGCTAGCTCGCTAGACGGAGATTATTACAAGATTGAGCATCAGGATGCTGATAGTCTTCTTAGCGCCAGTGCACAGAAGGCTGAACAGGTTGAAGAAGAAGGAATCGTTCTTCTTAAAAATGATAATCAGGTTCTTCCACTTACATCTGAGGAGACAAACGTATCTTTATTCGGAAGAACATCTGTTGATCCAGTTTACACTGGTGCGGGAAGTGCGGCTACTGAAAGTACTCCAGTAGATTATAAGGCTGCTTTTGAGGCAAACGGTTTTAATGTAAACGAAAGCCTTTATGATTTTTATGCAAATCATGAAATCACAACAACACCAATTAAAACAAAGATGCAGACTGGAATGGGTGAGATGGATGTTGAATATACAGGCCGTGGATTCATCTCATCTATGGGAACAGCAATGTTTACAGGAGATATCATTGCAGAGGTGCCAGCGAAGGATTATCCAGAAGATTTAAAGGATAGCTTTGCAAAATATGGTGATGCAGCTATCGTATTCATTGGCCGTGTTGGTGGTGAAGGTTGTGACCTTCCAACAGATATGTCTGAGTATGATGTGGCAAAAGAGGACGAGAATAAATCTTATCTTGAATTAGATAGTCGCGAGATGGATATGCTCTCTTATGTTAAGGCTCAGAAGGATGCTGGTGCATTTAACAAAATCGTAGTTGTTCTTAACACAGCAAACGCCATGGAGCTTGGATTCTTGAATGATGAATCATATGGAATTGATGCAGCTGTTTGGGTAGGTTGTATCGGTGACCAGGGCGCAAATGCAGTGGCAAAGGTATTAAACGGAACTGTTAATCCATCAGGTAGAACAGTTGATACTTATGTAAGTGATTTAACAAAAGACCCTACATATGTAAATTTTGATGATACTTTCTACAACAATATTGATGGAAGTATCGGTGGATATGAATCTGGTAGATTCAATGAGTATGAAGAAGGTATTTACGTAGGCTATCGTTATTACGAAACAGCGGCAGCTGAGGCAATGGATGGAAACTATGATGGTTTTGATTATGATGAGGCTGTAGTTTATCCATTCGGTTATGGTTTATCATACACAACTTTTGAAAAAGAGTATGTGGGAACACCTAGCTACAATGATGGCACATTTACATTCAATGTTAAAGTTACTAACACAGGTGATGTTGCCGGTAAAGATGTAGTTGAAATATACGAGGAAAGCCCTTACACAAAGGGTGGCATTGAAAAGAGCAAGGTTGTTCTTGCTGGATTTGCAAAGACTAATGTGATTAATCCTGGAGAATCTGAAGAAGTTACTATCGAAGTAAAGGCTGAAGATTTGGCTTCATACGATTACAAAAATAACAAGGCTTATGTGCTTGATGAAGGTGAATATAAATTTTACCTCAGCGACAATTCACACAGCTGGGCTTCAATAGATGGAGAAGATTCTGCAAAGGTGTATACACATGATTTTGATGCATGGGTATTTGATAAAGACAACAAGCGTAGCACAGATTTAATTGCAGCAACAAATCAGTTTGATGATGTATCTGCAGAGTTTGTAGATGTTCCAACAGAAGGCAAACCTCTCAACTTCTCAAGAGCAGATTTTGCCGGAACATTCCCTACAGCTCCTACAGAAGCTGATATGGCAGCAGAAGATTACATTAAAACAGCTCACGAAACTGTTTATGATGAAAACACAAATAAAGAAACTGGAAATGTAGAAGGAAGTGTGGCATACACTGACAAGATGCCTACAACAAAGGCAAACAACGGAATTCAATTAATATCATTAAGAGGCTTAGATTACAATGATCCAGCATGGGATTTATTGTTAGATGAGCTCGACATGTCCACAGTTGCTAACATGCTTGCAAACGCTGGATACAATACGGC
>JAGBJE010000241.1 GCA_017934625.1 Pseudobutyrivibrio sp.
CATAAAGGCGCTATCCTCCGTATCTCCTAAAATTTCCATCACAAGAAAGACAATTATATTAATTGCCACCAAAATAAAAGTGATTGGTCCGTTCTTTGGATTTAAATATTCGTTAGTTTCCTGTTTCAAATCTATGCAAGCATTTCCTGTGGCATTCTATGCAAAAGATTGCTCATGGCCACCTTATGCTCTTCCTCCATCTCTGTTAGTGGAAGTCTCAGGCTTCCTACATTAAATCCTAACATATTCATAGTGGATTTAACAGGGATTGGATTTACTTCACAGAAAAGTGCATCAACTAATTCAAGGTAATCAAGCTGAAGCTGTCTTGCCTTTTTCTCGTTGCCGTTTAGGTACTCCATAACCATATCGTGTGTGCCCTGTGGTGCCACATTGGAAAGCACAGATATAACTCCCACGCCGCCAAGTGAAAGAATTGGTACAATCTGATCATCGTTACCTGAATAGATATCCAGGCAGCCTCTGCAAAGGCTGGCAAGCTTTGCTATCTGTGAAATGTTTCCACTTGCTTCTTTGATACCTACGATATTTTTGAACTCAAGGGCAAGCTTTAAAGCTGTCTCAGGAAGGATGTTACAGCCTGTGCGGCTTGGCACATTGTACATGATTATTGGAAGGTCGATAGCCTTAGCGATTGTACTGTAATGCTGGTACAAGCCCTCCTGTGTTGCCTTGTTATAAAAAGGTGTAACGATAAGCAATCCATCTACCCCAAGCTTTGCAATCTTTTCAGATAAATCGATTACAAGCTTTGTAGAATTAGCACCAGATCCTGCAATTACAGGGATTCTATGGTTAACTCGCTTCACAGTAAAATCGATAACAGAAAGCTTTTCTTCCTCGCTCATTGTGGCATTCTCACCTGTGGTGCCACACACAACGATTGCATCAGTGTGTCCCTCAATCTGTCTGTCAATAAGAGTTCCAAGCATGTCATAATTTACGGTATCATCTTCGTTAAATGGAGTAATAAGTGCTACTCCTGCGCCCTTAAATAATGTCATGGCCGTCCTCCTTTACAATATCCGCGATAAGCTCGCGCTCGTCCATGTGGTGCTTAACACCCTTGATTTCCTGGTAATCCTCGTGGCCCTTACCTGCAAGCACCACAATGTCCCCTTCCTTTGCATTTACAAGGCAATAGCGGATTGCTTCCTTGCGGTCAGGGATAGTTACATATTCACCATCGGCTTTCTTAACGCCGATCAAGATGTCGTTAATAATGTCCATTGGCTCTTCGTTACGTGGGTTGTCCGATGTAACAACTGTAAGGTCTGCAAGCTTTGAAGACACCTCACCCATTTCATAACGACGGCTCTTTGCACGGTTTCCACCACAGCCAAACAGGCAAATTAATCTGCCTGGCTCGTAAGCCTTAAGTGTTGTAAGAAGGCTCTCAAGTGCCATGGCATTATGTGCATAGTCAATCATGACTGTAAATTTCTTTGAAACTGGCACAAGCTCGATACGTCCCTTTACGTGAACATCCTTAAGAGCTGCCTTAATCTTGTCCTCTGCAACATCAAACTGCTTGCAGATAGCAACTGCTGTAAGTGAATTGTAAACAGAAAATGTGCCTGGTACATTTACCTCAACATCCATGTTTTCCTTGCCAGCGATGTGATACTTAACCCCAAGTGCACCATGCTCCTTAAGAAGCTCTACGTTTTCAGCAACAAGGTCGTTGTCCTTGCCATAACCGTATTTGATAACATCGCAAGTATGTCCCTCAAGGATGCCATCGATGTGCTCACTATCTCCGTTGAAAATACCTACCTTACACTGCTGGAAGAGAAGGCTCTTGCAGTGCATGTAATCTGCGAAATCCTTGTGTTCGTTTTCACCGATGTGGTCTGGCTCAAGGTTAGTAAATACACCAATATCAAAAGTGAAGCCTGAAACTCTATGAAGCATAAGAGCCTGTGAGCTAACCTCCATAACCACTGCATCAAGCCCTGCATCTACCATCTGTCTGAAAAGCTCCTGCACGCGGTAAGATTCAGGTGTTGTGTTAACAGCTGGAATACGCTCCTCACCTACGATTGATTCGATAGTGCCAATAAGACCTGTCTTGATGCCAGCCTTTTCTAGGATTGACTTAACCATGTATGTGGTAGTTGTCTTACCCTTTGTACCTGTGATACCGATGGTCTTAAGCTCCTTAGCTGGATGACCAAAGTACGCAGCTGAAAGAATCGCAAGTGCCTGACGGCTGTTCTTTACTTTTATGTAAGTAACACCTGCCACTGGCTCTACGTCCTTTTCAATGATGATTGCAGTAGCGCCCTTTTCGATTACATCAGGG
>JAGBJE010000242.1 GCA_017934625.1 Pseudobutyrivibrio sp.
ACCCTCATCTTCTCTTCTTTTTCTTTTTTTCCAAAGCTGGTTTTTATCATACCCCAAGCCATCCTTATACATTATTTCCCTAACACCTAATATAATATCTCGATTTATATAAAAAATAAATGTCAATATGCATTGACATTTATTATAAATCTATTTTCTCTGTCTATGCGTTTCATACATAAGCAAGCTAGCCGCAACCGAAGCGTTAAGAGATTCCAGCTGCCCCTCCATTGGTATCTTAAGGTAGCTTGTAGCAAGCTCAGAAATCTCGTCTGATAAGCCGTTCCCCTCGTTACCTATCATAAATGCTGTAGGCCCTGTAAAATCCATCTCATCATAATAACGATACCCCTTAAGATGAGCCGCATAAACAGCCACACTGTATTCATCTTCAAGCTGCTTAATGGTAGCAGCAAGGTCCTGCACGATAAGATGTGGAACTCTGAAAATACTGCCCATTGTGGAACGAACTACCTTAGGGGAATATAAATCTACCGAAGTGGAATTAATGATAATGCCTGTAGCACCTGCCCCCTCAGCAGTGCGAATGATAGTGCCCATATTACCGGGGTCCTGAAGTGTTTCTAGTATAACTACATGGGCTGTCTTTTTAGAGCTAATCCCAAGCACATCCTGCAGCGAGAAATCCTGCATCTTTACTACCGCAAGCACTCCCTGAGGCGTTACGGTATCACACATAGATTTAAATACATTAGCTGTAACCTCTTCGATTGAAGCTGCCGGAGCCTTTTCGATAATATCGTTAATGAACTCCTTTCCCTCAACTGAAGCTGCAAAGCCTTCAATATAATAAACAGCAGAAAGAAGCTCTCCTGGAACCTCCAAGACAGCCCTGATTCCCTCAACCACAAAAAGCCTTTGAGCTTTACGCTCTCTGGCTTTTTTGTTAAGTGCAATTATGTTCTTGATTTGATTATTATTCGTACTTGTAATCATTGTTCAAAGATTTGCAAAGTGAGTACTGATACTCGTCAACGTCCTTCTTCATAGCAAGTGCCTCGTCGATATCGAAATCAACGAACTCACCATGTCTGTAACCAACTACGCGGTTTGTCTTACCTTCGCAAAGAAGGTCAACTGCCATAGCACCCATTGTAGATGCATATACACGATCCTTACATGTAGGTGAACCGCCACGCTGCATGTGTCCAAGGATAGTAGCACGTGTCTCAATACCTGTAGCAGCCTCAATACGCTTAGCCATAGATGTTGAGTGACCGATACCCTCTGCATTGATAATGATATGATGCTGCTTACCCTTCTTACGACCTTCGATGATATGGTTAACAAGCTTCTGCTCATCATAATCATATCTCTCTGGAAGAAGAACATCCTCAGCACCGTTAGCGATACCACACCAAAGAGCGATGTAACCTGCTCCACGACCCATAACCTCGATGATAGAGCAACGCTCATGTGATGTAGATGTATCACGAACCTTATCGATAGCTTCCATAGCTGTGTTAACAGCTGTATCGAAACCGATTGTATATTCTGTACAAGCAATATCAAGATCGATAGTACCTGGAAGACCGATAGTGTTAATACCGAACTTAGAAATCTTCTGAGCACCCTTGAAGGAACCATCACCACCGATAACAACAAGGCCATCGATACCAGCTGCGATAGCGTTCTTAGCAGCCTTCTCCTGATATTCAGGATCAAGCATCTCTAAGCAACGAGCTGTCTGAAGAATAGTACCACCGCGCTGAATAGTTTCTGAAACGCTGTGAGCGTTCATATCTATAATTTCGCCAGATAATAATCCAGCGTATCCTCTTCTAATACCTTTAACTTTCTTTCCTCTTGCAATAGCCTGACGAACAACCGCACGAATTGCAGCATTCATACCAGGGGCATCGCCACCTGAGGTAAGAACACCAATTGTGTTTACCTTATCTGCCATTTGATAAATCCTCCTAAAATGAATCCCTCTTCATAATAATTCCATCCTATTTTATCCTCTTTTGGCACCGTTTTCAATATAAAAGATGTAAAAATCTGCCCCTATTCTCACAAATTTTTTGCTATTCTTCATAGATTACCCCACCAGCCACCCGGCCTTGAGGATACTAATACCTGCGGCGTGTTTTTTCGAATTCAATCTTTTTATCCACAACCTTGACGTTTTCTTCTCCGAATAATCCACGAAGAGTCAAGATGTTATCTACCGAAGCCGCCAGGCTGCAGTTGGCGCCCATTCGCTTCACGGCCTTTTCCTCTGTAAGATAAATTATCAGACTGTCGCTTCCATCCATTTCATGGATTGTATCTAAAAGCTTGCCTTCGTTGGCACTGTAAGCATCCTTATTAGGAAACTGAATCCATATTTCTCTGGCGCAATCATCAAAGGATTTGATGTCGTCACAGATAAGCTTAGCTCCACGCTCATCTTCGTTTTGAACATGCCCCTTGATGAATACCTTGTTGCCTTCGGCAATTAGTGCGCGGGATTTTTCAAAGCTGTTCGGAAATACGATAACCTCCAGAGTGCCTGTTAAATCTTCAATGTTAATAAAGGACATAGCCTTGCCATTTTTGGTGTACTTGACTGTAGAATCCATAATGATTCCACCAACCACAACCTCTGCGCCATCCTTGATGCTAGCATAGGTTTCTTCACCACCAAGGGTACCTTCATCTTCATCAGTGTCCGCCATAAATTCGCTGGCATGAGCTGTGACATTCTTCTCTAATATAGGAATATAATCATCCAATGGATGTCCGCTTACGTATACTCCCATCAGCTCCTTCTCAAACGCCAAAAGCATTTCCTTAGAAAATTCTTCTACCTGAGGAAGCTGTACCTTCAGCTCTTCTTTTTGCTCATCAGTTGCAAAATCAAATAGAGACATCTGGCCTTCCATGTTGTTCTTTTTCTTATTATTTACAGAATCCATTATCTGCTGGTAAACAAGACTCTTCTGTCTACGATTGCCATCCAGTGTATCTAAAGCTCCAGCCTTAATAAGGTTTTCAACTGTACGTTTGTTAGCGTCATATTTGCTAACGCGATTGATGAAATCCTCCAGGTCTCGGTAAAGACCATTTCGTTCTCTTTCTTCTATAATAGAAAGGACTGTGCTGCCACCAACTGATTTAATAGCAGATAAGCCATAACGAATACTGCCGTTATCTACAGAGAAATCAGCTTCTCCGTAATTAACATCAGGTGGAAGAAGCTTGATGCCTGCCTCACGACACTCAGCAATGTATTCAGCAATCTTTGTACTGCTATTGAGCACTGATGTCATGAGAGATGCCATGTACTCAAGTGGGTAGTACTTTTTCAAATATGCAGTCTGCACGGCTACATAAGAATATGCAACGGCGTGAGATTTGTTAAATCCGTACCTTCCGAAAGGCATCAGCTGGTCGAACAGCCAGCCTGCATCTGCTTCACTGATTCCGTTTTTTTCAAAGCATCCCTGCACAAATGCTGGACGCTCTGCTGCAAGCTTGTCCATCTTTTTCTTACTCATGAATCGTCTTACATTATCAGCACGGCCCATGGTAAATCCGGCGCAGGTTGTCATAATCTGCATAACCTGCTCCTGATAAACGGGGAAGCCATAAGTATCTGAAAGCACGTCCTTAAGAATAGGGAACTTCTCTATAAATGGAGATTGCTTGCCAGTATTCTTACATTCGATGATGTCAGAAATGAAATCCATAGGACCTGGTCTGTAAACTGCATTAGCAAGTACAAGGTCCCCGATGTGAGTAGGATTAAGTTGCTTTAAAAGTCCCTTCATTCCAGAGGATTCAAACTGGAATACACCCTCTGTTTTACCATCGGCAAAAAGCTCCATTACTGCTGGATCGTTGTAATCAATCTCGTGCATATCAAGCTTGATATTATAGTTTTTCTCCACCTGCTTGATAGTATCACTGATAACAGTAAGGTTTCGAAGCCCAAGAAAATCCATCTTAAGAAGACCGATATCCTCGATTACTTCCTTTTCGTACTGGGTGATGATAACATCCCCCTTACCAAGTGCAAGCGGCATGTACTCTACAGTAGGCTTGCCAGAAATAACAACACCTGCTGCATGCACGCCAGTGTTACGTGGCAGTCCTTCCAAGCTTTTGCATATATCAAGGAGCTGGCGAACCTGGTCGTCACTTTCGTAAATTGCCTTAAGCTCAGGGCTATAGGCTAATGCTGTTTCGATTGTAACCTTCTGCTCAGGGATAGCATCTGGAATAAGCTTCTTGATGCTATTGGTAAAAGGAATTGGCAGCCCCATTACTCGTCCCACATCCTGCACTACGCTCTTAGGCTTCAGTGTACCGAAGGTAACAATCTGTGTTACACAATCATCGCCGTATTTCTTACGAACATAATCGATGACCGCCTCGCGGCCTTCAGGGTCGAAGTCCGTATCAATATCGGGCATGGATACACGCTCCGGATTAAGGAATCGCTCGAATACAAGCTTGTACTCCATTGGATCGATATCAGTAATACCAGTAGTGTAGCTGATAAGAGAACCTGCTGCAGAACCACGTCCTGGGCCTACTGGAATACCATGGGTTCTGGCGTAGTTAATGAAGTCCCATACAATAAGGAAGTACTCCACATACCCCATTTCCTTAATGGTGTTAAGCTCGTAGGCAAGGCGCTCCTCATACTGAGAAGCCTTTTCCTTATAGCGTTCCTTTAGTCCATCAAAACAAATCTTATTAAGATATGTCCAGGCATTATATCCCTCTGGCACAGCAAATGGAGGCAAGCCTGCAATGTGATATTGAATCTCAACATTACATCTGTCCGCAATCTCCTGTGTGCGATAAACTGCTTCCTTGGCATAAGGGAACAGTTCTAGCATCTCATCCTCAGACTTAACATAGAACTCCTCTGTTTCAAAGCGCATTCTATCTACATCATCAAGCCTTGCAGCTGTCTGAATGCAAAGAAGAACATCATGGCTATAGGCATCCTCTTTGTTGGTGTAATGGCAATCGTTTGTTGCCACAAGAGGAATACCGGTCTCTCTGGAAAGGCGTAGCAACCCCTGATTAACATTTTGCTGTTCTGCAATGCCATGATCCTGCATCTCAAGGAAATAGTTATTGGCTCCAAAGCAGTCTCTATACTGAATAGCAACCTTCTTGGCTTCTTCGTAATCTCCACGGTTTAAAGCTCTAGCCACCTCTCCAGCCAAGCAAGCCGAAAGACAGATAATACCCTCGTGATATTTCTCTATAGTTTCGAAATCTACACGTGGCTTATAGTAAAAGCCTTCCACATAACCTACAGAGACAATCTTCATAAGATTGTGATAGCCCAAGTCATTTTCTGCAAGCAAAATAAGGTGATAGTATCTATCCTCACCCTTTACCATTTCTCTATCAAATCTAGAGCCTGGCGCCACATAGACCTCACAGCCAATGATTGGCTTAAGGCCCTGGGCCATACACTCATCATAAAATTTGGTTACGCCATACATGTTGCCATGGTCTGTGATGGCTGCTGCAGTCATGCCAAGGTCCAGGCACTTCTTAACATATGACTTAATCTTGTTGGAGCCATCCAACAGTGAATACTCTGTATGTGTGTGTAAATGTACAAAACTCATATAAACCTCTATAGTCCGCAAGCTGCAAACAAGTTATTTGAAGGTTTACATGCTCCCGCAGGGCACTTATGTAAGCTCCGCTTACTAGACCAACATTTTCCTTCATTACACTCGGAAAATGATGGTCATACCCTGCTCGCGCTTGCCAAAGCTATGTATAACTTGTTTTCATCTTGCTCATCTAGTTATCTAAATTTGTAATCGAACCCACGCGCTTGCCCAGTTTGTGAGTATTTGCTATCTTCAGCTCATCTAAATTTACTACTTTACTATCGACGAAAAACGGGCGGGGTGGAACGCATACCCGTTACGATAATTAAACGAGTGAAGCGAGTTCGTCGACGATGGTGCCCATCTTCTTGAGGGCGGCTTCGATTGGGGCTGGGGTGGTTAGGTCAACACCTGCAATCTTGAGAAGC
>JAGBJE010000243.1 GCA_017934625.1 Pseudobutyrivibrio sp.
ATATCTCCTGCATCAATCAACGCCTGTAACGGATCTACCCTATAACCTTTTGGATTCTCCACAGGATCACCAAACATCTCGACAAATCGGGCTTTGATGAGTTCATCCAACTTATCTATCTGAGACTTTTTTTCTCTTATAACGGACTCTAACAAATCCATCATATCCATGCACTTTTGTTGTTCATCGCGGCTTATCTGTGGTACTGCTACCTCTTCTAAAACATTTTTTCCAATAGCTTTAAAAGTGCTTCCTGTTCCCTTCAGATTTAGGTCATTATTTCTGGCTTTTAACAAATGAAATACATAATTTCGCTCAGCCTCATCTTCTATAGTTATTGCAGCTAAGCCTCGACCTATGCAACATTTATCTTTAGCGTAATTCAACGCACCAATAGGTGCTCTCACAGAAATCAAGATATCCCCCGACTCTGCCACTTTTTTTGGTTCATTGCACCAGACTCTTACATTTGGATATAACTCACCAAAATCCGCATTACCTTGAAAAAATGGTAATCCATTTTTTTCTTCATTATAACTAGATGAATCCGGAGACTGTCCCATCGTAATTTTTGCTATATCTTTTAACGCTTTATATTCCATCTATCATCCCTACAAATCTCAATTTGTATTTCCTTTCTACTTTTTTATTAGGTTTATCTATTCATTAACACAACAAAACTCGCCTTGACAAATTCTCAATCTCTTATATCATATAGATTAAGAAATGGGTTTTCACCGTACGGTTACTGCTTATGCGGGCTGCTCGTTTCTTTTTCATTTCTATTTGTCAAATAAGTCAACTTGTGACGGATTAAAGCTGGGTTCCCGAATGGGAGTAGGTGTTTATCACTTAGAATCCTTTGCTCCTGGGGTTGACTTATTTTTATTATATTTAAATATATGTCCCTTTATATACCCAGCAATTTCTCCAACTCATCCATCTCCTTGCCAATCTCCATCTCTATTTCACGGATATTAGCCATTATTTCAGATGTTGGTGGATACTCTACCTTTTCATAAACGACCTCTTTATACTTATTAATTGAAAGGTCATAATCATTATCTACAATATCCTGTTTAGGCACCATAAATGATTTTTCTGTACGTGCTCTATCCTTTTCTCCTTCCAGATTCTTGAATCTACTAATAATATCTGGAATATCATTATCAGCTATAGGCGCGCGCTTATCGTCAAGGCTGAATCCATCTGCAGTCATATCGTAAAACCACACATCATCTGTTCCGCCATGCTCAGTTTTCGTGAAAATAAGTATGGCTGTTGAAACACCAGCGTATGGTTTAAACACTCCTGATGGCATAGATATAACAGCCTGTAATCTCTGATGCTCTACGATTTCCTTTCTAATAGCCTTATGTGCAGTGGAAGAGCCAAATAGCACTCCATCAGGAACGATACATGCACATCTTCCACCCATTTTTAACATTCTAAGGAACAATGCTAAGAATAAGAGCTCTGTCTTTTTTGTCTTGCAAACCTTCAACAAATCAGCAGATACTATTTCTGCATCTAAGCTTCCCTTAAAAGGTGGATTAGCTAACACTAGAGTGTATTTATCTTTATCTGCATTCTGATCTGAGAGACTGTCTCTGTATTCAATGTAAGGATTATCAATACCATGAGTCATCATGTTCATGGCTCCTATACGAAGCATAGTTCTATCCATATCGTAACCGTGGAACATGTGATTCATATAGTGTTCTTTTTTTAGCTTATCAAAGAAAATCTCTTCCTTTCGATTCTCTTTCAGATATTCACCAGCAGCTACTAAGAAACCTGATGTACCACAAGCAGGGTCACAGATTATTTCATCTGCAGTAGGTTCCATCATTTCAACCATCATCTTAATTATGTGTCTAGGAGTTCTAAACTGACCAATCAAACCTGATGTGGTAGTTCTAGAAAGAAGATATTCGTAAACATCTCCTCTAACATCAGATGACTGCATTTCATTCATCAGCTCATATATCTCATCAAGAGCATCTACGGCCTTAGATAATAGCAGTGGTGTAGGCAATTTAAATATTGCATCATCCATGTATTTTGAATAAGCACTTTCTTTGTTATCATGTAATGTTTTAATAAACGGGAATACCCATTCCTGCATCAGAGTGTACATTTTATCTGCTGGAAAATCATGAAAAACAGACCACTTTAATTGAGTACCTTCAATTGTTCTTCCTCCAATTGATACTTCTTTGGCAAATATGCTTTCGAAAGGAAGCCCTAACATAGCGCTTTCTTTTGCTCTTTTGTTATCCAACTCATCCAAGTCCTTGATGAACATCAAATATGTAGTTTGCTCAATAACATCTAAGGGATTTACGATTCCTCCAGCCGCAAACACATCCCATAATCCATCAATCTTATTTTTTAATTCTCCTGTAATCATTTATCGCTTCTCCTCATTCCATATATATTTGGTGTATCTACCGCCACCTAGTTTTATAATGTCCTCTTTATTCGTCAAGTCTATTAATGCTCTCTGGACTGTTATCTGACTTATATCAGGACATTTCTTTAATATTTCTGATTTGGTGATAGGGCCAAGGTTGTGCTTGATAATCTCCCTAACTCTATCAGGTTTAGATAATTCCTTGTCTGTAAGTAATTTCACTCTAGATGAAAAATCTCTGTATGCAGCTAGAATAACTCCTAAATAATATTTTACAAATGGTTCGTAATCATTTTCATTTTCATGCCATTTGTAAGAGCTTAATTCTAGGTTTTGATAATACGCTTCTTTTGTTTTTTCTATTAGCTTTTCAATACTGAAATATTTACCAACAATATAGCCTTCTCTATATAAAAGAAGTAATGTCAACAATCTACTAAGTCGTCCATTACCATCTCCAAATGGATGAATACATAGAAAATCTAATACAAACATAGGTATTATTACTAATGGCTCTACTATGCTCTCCTTGCGAACATTATCGTAAGCATCACATAATTCCTCAATTGCTGAGCTGGTTTCCCATGCATGAACTGGAGTAAATCTTATTCGATAGCTTCCATCTGCAAGCTCTTCTCTTATCTCATTATCAGATACCTTGTATTGTCCTCCAGTATTACTTCCTTCGAATTTATACAAATCACGATGGAGTTGTAGTATTATGGACGGCCTTACAGGAATATGCTCATAACTCTCATGAATGGTATTTAAAACATCTCTATATCCAGCTATCTCACATTCTTTTCTATTCTTAGGATTGGTCTTCGCCATGACAAGAGCCTTTATTCTGTCATCAGATGTATATATTCCTTCTATTCTGTTAGAGGCTTCTGTACTTTGTATTTTAGCAATCTCTAAAAGGCTAGAAAGACTGTCCGCCTTAGACTCAATGAATAAACGTTGCTCGCCTTTATATTCATGAATCTGTCCAATCATCGAAACTATTTCTGGAGTCAGCAGCTCTTTCCATTTTTCTCTATAATTAAATTCTCTCATATGATACTCCTAGACTTCTTTACAAATATCATACAATGTAATTATATCAAAGTAAAGGCTCAATTTTATCATTTTGCTACAAATGATAAAATTGAGCCTTCCTTTTTCTCTAAAGTTGTCTTACTCATTCAGAATATTCTCCAACGCCGAAATCAACCCATTATTCTCATTATGTAATTTAATCGCAACTCTATAATATCCTTTCCCAAGCCCTACGTAATCCGAGCAATCTCTTATCAGGATTTTATACTCAAGCAATCTTTCTGCCAAATCCTTTTTATCAGATTTAAACAGGATGTAATTAGCTTCCGATGGGTAAACCTTAAAGCCTAAGGCTGTAAGATCTTCCTTCAAATACTTTCGCTCAGCATTTATGATTTTCACTGAATCTTCTATATAATCCATATGCTTTAAGCATTCTGCCCCTGCCATCTGTGCAAAGATGGAAAGATTCCATTCTGGAAGATGTGCCTTAATACATTCTGCAAGAGCCTTCCTAGAACAAATGGCATATCCCAGTCTTACACCCGGAATTGAAAATGTCTTAGTAAATGCCCTAAGCACGATCAGAGATTTATACTTTCTAATATCATAAGCTAATGAAAGCTCTTTTTCCTTTCCTGTAAGTGTAAGAAAACACTCATCCACAACCACTGTACAAGAAATACTTTCACAGGTTGCTATTATTCTATCCATCAAATCATTATCGATTAACAATCCATTTGGATTATTAGGATTTGTCAGGAATAGAATCTTAGGCTTTTCTGTTTCAATGGCGTCTAATATATCGCCTGATAATCTAAAATCATCGCTTTCCTTTAACTGATAATAAACAACATCGCACTTGCTACAAGCCCCCTGCAGGCAATATTCATATCCCGAAAAGCAAGGAACTACAAGCATTGCCTTCTTTGGAAGCAGCCCATGGCATATTGCCATTATTATTTCCGATGCACCATTTCCATAGACCACCACATCATTTATTACATTAAACATCTTAGCTGTTTCTGTAACTAAGCTTTCATGAACAATATCAGGATATCTTCCTGCGTGTAAAGCCGCCTCTGTAAGAACCCACTGCACCTCTGCCGGAACTCCCTGTGGATTGGTGTTCACTGAAAAATCAAAATGAATACTGTTTCTGTAAATATCGCCGCCGTGCATGTTAAAACCTTCCTTCTATTGCCAAAATTAAAATGCCACAAATACTAGCACATAAGATAGAGGTGCATGTCATAAGCAGATTTGCTCTTTTAATATCCTCCACCTCAATCTTCCTTAACATATCTCCAATATAAGGCTTTTCCTTAAGCTTACCAAAATAACTGGCTGGACCTGCCAGCTGAATGCCCAGTGCACCTGCGCAAACACTTTCAGTCTGTGCTGAATTAGGACTAGGATGATTAAATCTATCTCTTTTAAAAATATATATCGCATTTACGGTATTATACTTTTTTCCGAGAAACAATGTAGCAATAATCATAAGCACAGCACTTATTCTAGCTGGCACAAAATTAACCACATCATCAAGCTTTGCTGCCGCCCTGCCAAAATCCATATATTTATCATTCTTGTAGCCTATCATAGAATCCATGGTATTTATGGTCTTATAACATATTCCAAGAACAGGACCTCCTATAGCAAGATAAATGAGAGGTGCTATTACACCATCTGATGTATTTTCCGCCACTGTCTCCACGGCTGCCTTTGTAACACCTGCCTCATCAAGAGTTGCTGTGTCTCTTCCAACAATCATTGAAACCGCAGTCCTTCCAGCTTCAAGTGAAGTATCCTTAAGAGCATAATACACCTTCATGCTCTCAGTATAAAGACTTTTTGTAGCAAGACATTGATATGTGATAATTGCTTCTACTGCAATTCCCAAAATACTATTTATGTTATAAGCTAATATAACACAAAAGCCTGTCGCCAAAACTGATATCGCAATTACGATAATTACAATTATTCTTCCCTTTAACCTTTTCCTGGCAGATGAATCATTTTCCTTTAAAAGCTTACCTGTTAATACAGAAATAAGCTTCCCAATCCATACTACTGGATGAAAGCTTCCAAATGGATCACCTAATAAAAGATCTAGTACATAGCCCATGATAAAGGCCGTCAGATGATAGTTCAAAAGTATATCCCTCACAGTTTTCTACATGATATGAATAGTATTCTCCCCCAAAAAGCTTACTAAGAATTGCCATAATGGTACCACCATGACAAACTACAGAAATATTCTTAAAGTCCCCACTTTGTGCAAGTAGCTTTTCAAAACCAACAATGCTGCGATTGCTTGCCTCTTCTCTACTTTCTCCTCTTGGAAATGGTGCTTCACCACCAGAATCTATCCAATCCTGATATTCCCTGGTTTCAGAAAGCTCTATATAGTTTTTTCCTTCAAAGCTTCCAAAATCTGTTTCTCTTAATTCATGAATAATCACAGGTTCCATGTCAGGATAAATAAGCTCTGCCGTTCTAACACAACGCCTTAATGGGCTTGAAAACACAATATCACATTCAGGATAATGCCTTGCTGTAATTTCATTTTCTCCATCAAGAGTCATCATCTCATCAGTGGTACCAATATATCGTTTTTCATAATTGCCTGCCGTCTTCCCGTGACGGATTAAGGTGATTGTCTTTTCCATTATTTAATCCTCTGACCGCTACCTACAATTACACGATGCACCTCAGTAGCGTTCTTCGCAAGCTCAATTAAAATCCTGCCTGCGCATTCCCTATAATTCCTGTCAAAAGCATCAAGCGGAACCACGCCATTTCCTATTTCATCAGCAATGATTACCCAATCACCATCAGAGGTAGTCTCCAGGATTTCAGCTAAGATTTCAGCTTGTGACCTTCCTTCAGATAGCCTTTTTTTTATAAAAAGATGTGCCTGATTAAAAAACCTGGCGTTAGGAAAAGTATTAATTGCATATTCTGTTTTGCCTTGATAGCTGCCGCCTATTACAAGATTCATTTCATACCTCTTAATTTTTGGTTTTTCTGATGAAAACAAGAATCTAAAAATATTTATATAATGCAAGGAAAATAGCTGATAAAAACTCAGCGTTTACCACGTACCAACCAGCCACATCTCCTGTGATTCCACCAAACAATCTACCTGCTTTTTTTGCAAGTGTTAGTACTGTTACTATAGGAATAACAAATGCAAAACAAGCTCTAAAAGGAGATATTACAAATGCCAAACAAAAGCTTAGTATTAATTCTATGCACAAGCTTACAAATACTGGTTTGTCTGATGTGTTTTTGGCTTCTGAATAAAGCATTCCCTCTGACTTAGCCTTCTTCCCCCTAACTACAAGCATTCCGCTTAAAGCTCTTGCCATAAAAAACGAAAATCCCCATATTATAAAGCTATTCCTATCCATAATTAAGATTGATGCAAACAATAATAATCCCACAATGATTACATTGATAACAGAAAAAGCTCCGATGTGAGGATCTTTAAGTATTTCAAGGCGCTCTTCTCTAGTCTTAAAGGAGCTTATGGCGTCTTCCACATCCATAAAGCCATCTAAATGAAAGCCCCCTGTAACAATAAGAGGGATTGCAATTGCAAGAGCAGCAAATGCGCTATTTAAAATGTTGTATTTTTCAGTTAATATCAGTAGGCCATATTCAAGTGCTCCTATTACTGCCCCAACCCATGGGAAGAAAATAAGATGATATTTCATATCCTCACTATCCCAGTTAAATCTTGGCATAGGAATTCTTGAATACATTGAAAATGCAACTATAAACGATTTTATTAATCTCATAATTTTATTCCAATCCCTACAACTACTTCATAGACTTCATCTGAAAGCTGTGCCAGCCTTTCGTTGATTAGCCCCAAAGCTCTCATGTATTCTTTGGTTCCTTCATCATAACTAATGCCATCCTCAAAGATATTATTAGTTACTATTACAAGAGAAGCAGTCTTGTTGCTAAGATATTCGATATCTTCGAATATCTTGTCAGCACATTCTGTAAAAGCTTTAGGTTCCACTGACCGAAACATCTCATTTGCTACCAGATTTGACATACATTCTAACAGCACAATAGAGTCCTTCTCTATTATCGTATTTGCGATATCAACAGGACATTCTATTGTTGTAAAGCCCTTTCCTTCCCTAAAGCTTCTATGTTTTTTTATTCTTTTATTTGATTCTTCATCAAAGGCTTGCATAGTGGCAAGGTAATATCTGTTTGGATAATTGGTTTTACAAACTAAATCCTCTGCAAAAGCAGATTTACCACTACCACTTCCACCGTATACTAATGTAATCATGATTCCTCGTTAAAATCCTTGTACTGCTCCACGCCAGAATCTCCAAACTTTAGCGCATCATGAAAAGCTATATCCGCCATGCGAAGCTGGGAAATCATCATAACCGCACCAGCGCCTTCGCCCACAGCCATGCCTGCATCCATTGGTGGTTCTAAAGATAGCTTCTTCGCAAGCTTTTCTGCCACCGGCTCCTTACTGATATGCGAAGGAATAAGATAATCCTTTGTATTTTCAAGCAATCTATCTGCCACCAAAGCTGACACCATGCTCAACATTCCATCTAACACCACTGGAACACTATAAAGAGCTCCACCAAGAACTATTCCAGTCATGGCAGCAAGCTCCAGTCCGCCGAAGTTGCTGCATATCTCTACTGGCGAAAGTCCTGAATACATAGAAAGTGCCATGGAAACAACAGCTCTTTTTCTGCTAAGTCCCTCATCGTCAAGTCCTGCACCTCTTCCTGTAACAGCATTAGCATTAAGGTCCAGCAAGTATCCTGCCATAACGGCTGCAGATGTAGTGTTGCCAATTCCCATTTCACCAACAAGCAACAGGTTAAAACCTGCTTCCTTGCTTTCAAGTGCAAGATCCATTCCAACCTGAACTGCTCTTGAAAATTCCTCGACAGACATCGCTGGATGCTTTAGAAAATTGCAGGTGCCGTATTTTACTCTTCTGTTTAGTGTATATGGCACCTCCTTGGAATAATTAATTCCAACATCAACTGCCATAATATCTATCCCTAGGTGTCTCGCCATAACACCAGTGGTTGTAAGGCCTTGGCCAATGCTAGTGGCACAGATTCTTGTAACATCCTGGCTTGTTTGACTAACACCTTCCTCTACAATACCGTGATCTCCACAGCAAACAATAAGACGGGGATGATATAAATCAGGTGCATCAAAGCCTTGAATTGCTGCTATTTTAGAATGATATTTTTCGAATTTTCCAAAGCTGTCTATAGGCTTTGAAACCCTGTTCCATTCTGTTTTAACCTTTTTATATTTTTCGTTATCAGCAGGATTAATGCTGATTTTATTTTCCAAAATATCCTCAAATAAAACTCTAGTATCCCCCATAATTTTTCATAGCCTCCACATACTTAATGATAAATTCTGGTGCAGATGGATAATACAAATGCGGGAACCCCATAGCCCCTCCATTTGTGCTGTGTATGCATTTCCAGCTGCGATTGCCAGTAGGCTTAGATGCCACAAAATCACTTCCATTGTTATCAGTATCATAATAATGGAATTCATGGCCCTTAATCCTTCGTTCTCTGTCTTCTATTATAGCATATCCGAATCTAACAAGATGCCCTGTGAATGTGGCTTTTCCCTTTATTGCAGAAACCGCAGAATATGTCTTTTTGTCGAAAGATTCTATCTCATCTAATAGATACATAAAGCCACCGCATTCTGCAAGAATTGGAATACCACTATCAAAAGCCTTCTTAATCTCATTTTTCATTTTTTCATTTGCTGAAAGTGTGGCTAAATGATTTTCCGGGTATCCTCCCCCAAGTAAAATTCCACTGATTTTCTTTGGTAGCCTTTCGTCATGTATTGGAGAAAAGAATTCTAAATTCACTCCTAAGTGCTCTAATAAACTAAGATTTTCCCTATAATAAAAGCAAAAGGCTTCATCTTTTGCCACTGCAAGTTTTATCGTATTTACGGATTCACTAGGTTTATTTAGGATTGCAAGGCTATTTGGTACAGCTGTTTGCTCCATAGCTTTAGCTGAATTTGCTATTTCAATAATAGAAGCTACATCTATTTCATCACTAAGCCTCTTTTCAAGAATAGCAAGCTGATTCTTAATATCCGCTATTTCCTCTGGAAGTATTAATCCTAAGTGTCTGCTTGAAATATTAATATCTGAAATATCCGAAAGAGTACCAAGGCACTTTATACCAAGCTCCTCTTCAATAATCGGCTTTAAAATCTGACCAAAGCTCTTCGAAGTTTTATTTAAAATCACCCCTTTAATAAGGTTATGATTATCGTAATCTAAGAAGCCTTTTATTGTAGCAACTACCGATCTGCCAGCACCCTTAGCGTTTACCACCAGGATAATTGGACAATCTAAAGCTCTTGCCAAATCGTAGCTGGAGCCCTTTTTTTCCACTCCACCTACGCCATCATATAATCCCATGACGCCCTCTATAACAGCAATGTCACCACTACATTCCTCTTTAAAAATCCATCTGGTAACATCATCCTCTGTAAAAAAGGTGTCCAAATTTCCAGACTCTATTCCTAACACGTTTCTATGGTACATGGGATCAATATAATCTGGGCCACACTTAAAGCTACAGGGCTTCATGCCCCTTTTCTTTAAGGCTGAGAGCAGGCCACATGTAATTGTAGTTTTTCCGCAACCACTATTTGTAGCTGCTATCATAATCCTTGGTTTGTTCATTGGTCTCCTGTGTTATAATCTTTCTCCGCTCGTTACGGTCACGAGCTCATCCAAATGCTAATCTAATTACAAAGAAAACGATACCACGTATACGGGATTTTGGGCTTGCATTACATTGTAATCTCCGATGGCTTTAGCTTTGCTAATTGCCACCTGTACCACATCTGCATCACTTATTGCAAAATCCTTTAATATACTATTGATTTCTGCAATAGTCTCTAATGTAACTGCATTGATTACCACGCGAATGCCTGCTCCCTTACTCTTTATAAGCTGAAGGATTTCTGCTAAGCGACCGCCACTACCACCGATAAATACATGAGTAGGAGCTGGCAAATCCACTAAAGCCTCAGGTGCTACCCCATCTACTAAATTAACATTATTAAGGGCAAATTTATTTATATTTTCCTTAATAAGCTTTAAAGCTTCTTCCTTAAACTCTACCGCATATACGTTAATTGATGGATGAAGCAATCCAATTTCAACAGAAACAGATCCACTGCCTCCACCAATATCAAAAACTACTGCATTCTCTGTAAGTCCCAGCTTACAGATTGAAAGCGCCCTTATTTCTTCCTTTGACATAGGGGTCTTGTTGCGTATGAAACTATCATCTGATAATCCAGGTGAAAGCCTTTTTGCAAGAGGCTTTTTATTCCTAATAAACAGTACACAAAGCCCCTCATCAGGCGCAGATTGACATTTCATTGCATTCATCTTTACAATCTTTTCATTTGAATATAGATTGTAGCCGGCGGTGATTTCGTATTTTGTTCCAAATCCAGCTTCTAAATCCTGTAGGATTTCTCCTATGATTCTTACATCCTTACCACCAGAAGTGAGAGCAAATATTTTAGTGGAATATTTTGAAGCCTCTATAAGCTTAGGCTTCCATTTATCCTCTCTAATGCCATGGGTACTCATTAACACAGCGTCCTCATAGCTTTCACCTATTTTAGCTGAAAGTGCTGCTACAGAAGATATGCCTGGCATTATAGTTATCTTAAATCTTCCATCATTCTTAAGTGCTTCGTATAGCTTTTTGGCACCACTGTAAAAACCAGTATCTCCAGAAAATAATACAACTGCATTTTTAGAACCATATGTTATTTCCTTTGCCTTTGTATCAAGCACTGGCAATATATCATCTGCCAAATAATAAGGATATTTTTGGGCCTTGGAATCAATATAAGTAAGCATTCTTGCTGCTCCAAAAATCATATCCGCATTTACGATACTTTCATTGACCTCTTCTGTTATGGTTCCAAATCCCATGCCAAATGCTGCGAGGCTTACATTTATTTTTACATCAGGAGTGATTTCACTAAAGCCCTTACCAGACATATTAATGCCCAGTATTTTATCTAACTCCATAACGGCCTCATCAAAGGCTTTTCCATCCATATCATTTGAAGGACGATTAATTACAAAGCATTTAATCCCCTCTAATCTGGCAGCCTCAATTCGCTCTGCTTCACCACTGCCCTTACCACTGTTTTTCAAAACTATTACGGAAGCATTACTTTCTTTGATCTGAGCTCTATTCATATCAAGTGAAAATGGGCCCTGCATAGCAATAATCTGTTTTCCATTTAGACCACTTTCATTGCAAAGCTTAAGGCTTTCCACACTCGGAATAACTCTTGCAATAATTCGTCTTTTAACACTCTCATTTTCACAGAATGTATGAAGCTCCTTGCTTCCTGTAGTAAGTAAAATGTTGCCCGATGTTTCCTCTAATGCTTTTGCGCAGGAGCTAACATCCTCAAAAAATGTACAGTTGCTAAAATCCGATTCAACTGTTGGCCTAATAATCCTTACAAATGGCACTTCCCCTGTCATAAACAAAGCATTATCTATTTCCTTCTTAACGATTTCAGCAAATGGATGTGTAGCGTCGATAACAACATCCGGATTTTCCATTCCAAACAAATCTCTCATTTCATTCGAGTCCATGCGGCCAATCCTGACATCAAGCCCATTCCTTTTAACTATAGGCTCCTTGCCATATTCTGTTGCAACACAGTAAACAACACTTACCTTTTGCTCTAATAAAAGGTCTGCAACTTTTCTTCCCTCTGTAGTTCCACCAAAAATAATCGCTTTTTTCAAATTTGATATCCTCGCTTTGTTACAAGCTTGCCATTTATTATTTCACTCTTGGAATTTCCAATAAATACTGTTGTAAACATATTTACCTGGGCACTTTTTAGCTGCCCTAATGTAAGGGTTACAGATTTTGTTCCAGCTCTTCCAATATTTTCTACATAACCGCAGGCTCTATTCTCTTCTGCTCCTGCTTCAAGCATAATGCTTACTGCTTTTTCAAGATAATCATGACGCTTTTTGCTGGAAGGATTGTAAAGAACGATTGCAAAATCCCCCATTATGGCAGCCTTTAGCCTGCGTTCTATCACTTCCCATGGAGTTAACAAATCACTGAGACTAATAACGCAAAAATCATGATTAATTGGTGCACCTAAAACAGCAGCCCCTGATATTGCCGCCGTAACCCCAGGTACAACAAATATATTTCCCTCCGAGAAATCCGTATTTACGTATTCATGAAGAAGCTCATACATAGGTGCTGCCATTCCATACACACCTGCATCACCACTGCATATAAAAGCAACATTTTTGCCTTCAAGTGCGAAATCAAAACAAGCTCTGCACCTCTCTATCTCCTGTCTCATTGGAGTAGTGAAGAATTCCTTATTTGGAAATAGTTCTTTCACCAAATCAACATATACAGTGTAGCCTACGATAACATCTGCATGTTCCATAGCATCATACGCTTCCGCTGTCATCATGCTTTTATCTCCAGGTCCCATTCCAACTATGTATATTAATCCTGCCATTTAATGCTCCTTAAATCTCTTGTGGCATATGCCTTTGTCATGCCATCTCTTGCTTCTTTTTTTAAGATAAGCCTTCCACCTATACTGACTGCAGCTCTTTCGCTTACATTCCCGCATCCTACTTTTTCCTTTACAAAAGCTGATTCTTGAAAATCTCCTTCTGTAGCCTCAAGTTCTTCTGCTGTAAATGTAATAAGCTTTGTATGTAGGTATGCTGCAAGTCTTAGTAGCCCTATTTCATCTGCCTTTTTATCAATGGAACAGATTGCATATAGATTGTTTCTAAGCTCCTCTAACGAATAGTCCTCCAGTAAAAACCCAAGTAAATCTTCAAAGCCTTTTCCTCTCTTGCAGCCCATTCCAACCACTAACATTTTAGGAGTTAGCACCAAGGCTTCGCTATCATCAAGCCTATCATTTGAAAAGATAATATCCGCCTTTTTTCCATTTGATTTCTTTATACCTGCAGGCTTGTCATCCAAAAACGAAAGCCCTTCTATAAGATTATCAACGTAAACTTCCTTTTTAGCTAAAAGCTTCATGGACACATTTTTTATCTTAGATTTATCTTGGATTCTAAATCCATTTCTAGCTGCAAAGGAATCTATTGCAAAAACCTGCTCAATATCTGTAGCTGTTGTAATGATTGCATTTGCATTAATAGCTTCAGCAATCCTTTTTGCCAAATCATTTCCCATACCATAATGCCCTGACAAAACAGGAATAACATTTATTCCCTTTTCATCTATAACAATCACAGGAATATCTGAAAGCTTATCCTCTATAAATGGAGCTATTGTCCTTACAGCTATTCCAGTTGCCCCTATAAAAATAAGCGGAATATGACCTTCGAAGCTGCCCTTTGTAAAGGCCTTAAGAGATGTAGTATCATCCTTTAAATCAAAAATAGCATTTTTTAATCCAGTCTTAAGACTTTTATAAATCTGTTTTCCATTATTTGTAAAAAATACAATATTTATTAAAAAGTTTTCAACCATATACACTCCAAAGGCTTCTCCCTCTGGGAGAAGCTGTCACCGAAGGTGACTGATGAGGGCAACCATCATCTACTCTTCCTAAACTCCGTCTCAAATTCCTTATCATACAACTTCGACAACGAATATCCCGACTTTGAAATCACATTCCCCACAAGCACAACTGCCAAATTACTAATCTCATGTGCCTCAGCCGTTTCAGCCAAAGTTCCAACAGTACAAATATACTTTTGTTCATCAGGCCAGCTTGCCTTGTACACTATAGCAGCCGGTGTATCCTTGGAATATCCACCATTTATGAGTGCCCTGGAAAGCTTATCCATCATGCCACTGCTAAGATAGATTGCCATAGAGGCATTATGTGCTGCAAGCTTTTCAATTGATTCCTTTTCCGGCACCCCTGTGCGCCCAGCCATTCTTGTAATGATTAAAGTCTGACTAACATCAGGTAATGTATACTCAAGATTTAAGCTTGCTGCCGCTCCAAAGCAGGCACTTACTCCAGGGCAGCTTTCATATTCCACTCCATTAGCCTCTAATATCTGCATCTGCTCTAAAACTGCACCATAAATGCTAGGCTCTCCAGTATGCAACCTGACCACAGTCTTTCCCTGCCTTGCAGCCGCAATCAACACTATCATTACCTCTTCCAGTGTCATAGTAGCACTATTATGAATCTCGCAGTTCCTCTTTGCATAATTCAAAAGCTCCGGATTCACTAACGACCCTGTATATACAATCACATCTGCCGCCTTCAGCAAATTCATTCCTCTAACAGTAATCAAATCCGCCGCCCCGCAGCCCGCTCCAACAAAATAAACCAAAGGCTTCTCCCCCTGGGAGAAGCTGTCAGCGCAGCTGACTGATGAGGGTGTACTTATATTATTATCCTGCATCTAATCATCCTCTCAATCTAAATCTAATTCATTCTCTTTTTTATACAACTATCAATTTCTTCACAAACAGCCACAAAATTTTTATTTATATCATAATTAGAATATCTTAAAATTTTTATTCCCAAATCAGACAAATACTTATCTCTAACTAAATCAGCTGAATGTCCTTCTTTTTCATAATGCTGACTTCCATCTAGCTCTATTGCTAGCTTTGCTTTTGCACAATAAAAATCTACTATATATTTATCAAATACTTTTTGTCTTTTGATTGTAACAGGATAGTCTTTTAAATAATCGTACCAAAGGTGTTTTTCTTCTTTAGTCATGTCATTTCTTAAGTTTCGAGAGTATTGCTTTAATTTAGGGTCCAGTTTTGGCATGGAAAATCCTTTCTGCTAAAAAGCGTTCTATAAATATTATTACATACCCTCATCAGTCAGCTGCGCTGACAGCTTCTTCTCCGCTTCCGCTTCGGTCGGCTCAGAGCAGAGGTCCACTGGACCTCTTTCGCCCCTACTAAGGGGGAAGCCTTGGGATTCGGCCAATAACCCGAATTCGTTTGAATATAGAATGCATTCATTTTTTATTTTACCCTGAGCTCTAAAATCCAGGTAAAATAAGATACGCTCTAAAACAATATCCATTGTAGGTTGAAGAAGACCTGCAGCTTCTATGTGATGAAGAGCTTCTTCGGTGTTTAGGCAAGATAAAATCTTTCTGGCAAGCTCTGCATCTGCACCTGCTTTGATGGCACAGGCTGAAAGGATTTCCATTCTGGCATCTGCTTCATGGGAATGTGTATTCATAATGCCACCGGCAACCTTTACAAGCTTTCCGATGTGACCTGTAAGTGCAAGTGTTTCAAAGCCCAATTCGCAAGCCAAATCCACAGTCTCTCCTATGAAGTTAGAACATTTTACACTTTTATCCAGATCATAATCATAATTATCCTTCATAAACTTTAGGCCGTAGTTGCCTGGTGTTACAAAGGCTGTAGTAAATCCCAATGCCTTCTTCTGTGATAGCTCAACTTTTATGGTATCAATGATAGCCTTTGTGCTCATTGGTTCAACAACACCTGTGGTTCCAAGAATAGAAATGCCGCCAACTATCCCAAGCCTAGGATTAAATGTATGACCTGCCAATTCTTCCCCCTCTGGAACAGATATGATTACACAAAGCTTGCCACAAAAATCAAACAGCTTACAAACCTCTAGCACTTCCTTTTCAATCATCTCTCTTGGCACATGATTGATTGCAGCATTTCCAACTGGCTGATCAAGCCCTGGCAATGTCACTCTGCCTACGCCAAAGCCACCATCAATTACTATGCTGCATTCTCCTGCATCCTTAGCTTCAATGATACTAACCGTCGCCACCACATGGCTTCCAGAAGTCACATCAGGATCATCTCCACCATCCTTTATTACAGCACAGCTCACCTGCGACTCGTCTCTTATGATGTCCACAATATCTGCATTAAACATCACTCCAGCAGGAGTCTCTATCTCAATATTCAGTTTTTCCTTCCCCGACAGTAGCATATATGCGGCCGCCTTCGCTGCCGCCGCCGAACAACTACCAGTAGTAAAACCTTTTCTCAATCGGAAGCATCCTTTCATATACTATAGAGTATCGCATTTACGATAGCTGCGGCGATGTTGCTGCCGCCTTTGCGGCCTTTGTTGATGATGTAGGGTACATCTGAATTTATGAATAATTCCTTGGCGGCTTCTACGTTTACGAAGCCAACTGGAACGCCGATTACAAACTCTGGGGTGAAGCGGCCCTGCTCCATCATTTCGTAAAGTGAAATAAGTGCTGTTGGGGCATTGCCTATGGCAAAGATAACAGGCATAGGAAGCGCAGCTGCCCTTTCCATGGATACTGTGGCCCTTGTAACCTGACGCTGCTTTGCCTCTATAGCCACGTCCTCTTCTGCCATAAAGCAATGGACCTGACCGCCGTATTCTGCCAGCTTCTTTTTATTAATGCCAGATAAAGCCATGTTTGTATCTGTCACTATGTGAGCTCCAGCTTTTATTAATTTCTTTACACGCTCTATGGCACCATCTGAATAGCACATAGTATTTGCGTAATCAAAATCTGCACTGGTGTGAATCACACGCTTTGTGATTGGAGCTTCTTCCTCGGGTATGGTGATTCCCATTGAAGAAAGCTCGCTAGTAATGATTTCGAAACTGCGGTGTTCAATTTCGGTTGGTAAGATGTATTCTATGGTCATTAGTGTTCCTCTTTCATACCCTCATCCGCCCCTGCGGGGCACCTTCCCCCTACTTAGGGGGAAGGCTTATTATTTCATAAATATATTTCATGTCTAGATTTGCGCGAACTATGTCGGCAAGTTTGTCGTATTCTTTTTCTTTCATAGAAGCATAGTCCATGGATTCAGAGGAAAGTTCTAAGCCTTTTTTGTGAGCCAAGGCTTGTGCCAGCCTTAGCGCTATATCTCCATTATCAAAAATTCCGTGTACATAGGTGCCAAATATATTGCCAGTTTGAACAATAGTAACGGACTTTCCATTCACCTCAGAATAACCGTTGTGAATTTCGTAGCCTGAAAATTTTTCACCTGAAAGGCAGCTAAACACCCCTGTCATATCCTCAAAAACACCTTCAGTCTGGCTGCGGTGTTTTGCAGCTTCCATGACAGTTTCCATTTGAAGCAGGCCTAGCCCCCTTATACTAGATTCACTGTCTGACTCTACCGCTTCAGGGTCAGAAATAACAGCTCCCAACATCTGAAATCCACCGCAGATTCCTACTACAGGTCCGTTTTCTGAAAATCTTTGAATAGCTGGTGCCATACCGGATTCCAGTAGCCACTTCATATCTGAAATAGTATTTTTGCTTCCAGGGATTATTACAATATCCGCTCCTTCAAGCTCAGATGGCTTAGTTATAAATCTAACTGCCACTTTATCTATATTTTCAAATGGCGCAACATCTGTGAAATTGGAAATCTTTGGAAGTCGAACTACAGCAACCTCAACAATGCTACTCCTGTCACAAAAACTACTTTTCTTATTATTAAGTCTTTCGCTAAGACTATCCTCGTCATCAATCATAAGATGAGCGTAAGGAACAGTTCCTACAACAGGAACATGTCCTCTTTCCTCTAACATATCTATACCAGAATCTAAAAGGGATTTATCTCCTCTAAATTTATTGATAACAAGTCCCTTTACTCTATCCCGCTCTTCGGGCTCAAGCAGTTCTAAGGTTCCAAGAAGCTGAGCAAACACCCCGCCTCTATCTATATCTCCAACCAGAAGCACTGGGGCATCCACAAGCTTTGCCATCCCCATATTAACAATATCATCTGATTTAAGATTAATCTCTGCAGGGCTTCCTGCTCCTTCGATTACAATCACATCGGCCCAGCTTGATAGCTTATTGTAAGCAGCCATTATGTCTGGGATAAGCTTCTTTTTATAGGCAAAGTATTCTCTTGCCTTCATGTTTCCTATCACTTCCCCGTTTACAATCACCTGGGAGCCTACATCTGTAGTAGGCTTTAAAAGTATAGGGTTCATATATACGCTAGGTGTAATCCCTGCACACTCTGCCTGCATTACCTGAGCCCTACCCATCTCAAGACCTTCCGTGGTTACAAAGGAATTGAGTGCCATGTTTTGCGATTTAAATGGGGCCACCTTTAGGCCGTCTTGTTTGAATATTCTACATAGTGCACCAACTAGGAGGCTTTTGCCTACATTTGACATGGTGCCTTGAATCATGATTACTTTTGACATTTCATACCCTCATCCGCCCCTTCGGGGCACCTTCCCCCTACTTAGGGGGAAGGCATAATTTAGAGAAGCCTTTTTATTGATGTTGAATAGTTCCAGAGGCCGCTGCATATTACATCTCCACTTCCTGGCTTCATCCCGTACATTTTCTCCAGGTTCTCACCTGTAAGTACTTCTTCTGGAGTGCCAGCCACATACACTTCATCACCAGCGATGCCGATTACCTTGTCAGCAATGGCAGGAACAAATTCCAGCTCATGGATGGACATTAACACTGCCACATTTTTAGTAGCTGCCATCCTCTTGATCACACCTAATATATCTAGCTTATACTGCAAATCCAAAAAGGATGTTGGCTCGTCAAGGACCATTACACCTGCATCCTGGCAGATTGCCCTTGCAAGCATGATTCGCTGTCTTTGACCGTCGCTGATTTTAGAAAAATCTTTATTAATAATCTCACTGGCCCCAACCATTTCTATAGCTTCATATATTGCAGACTTGTCACTGTCCTCTAAGAAACCAAGCCTGCCAGTATATGGATATCTACCTGTTGCCACCACGTCAAAGCATGTCATAAGCTCCGGATGGATTCGTTCTGTCATAACCATGGAAACAGATTTTGCCACGTCAGACTCTGTCATAGCATCCTTATCGTTCCCATCCAGATATACTACACCGCCAAGCTTTTTAAGCTGGCCTGTTATAGTCTTTAACACTGTGGATTTTCCAGCGCCGTTTGCACCAATCAGGCATACTATCTCACCAGGAGCAACAGAAATATTTACATCATTTAATACTACAGTCTGACCGTAGCCAACATTCAATTCTGATAACTGGATACTTTTATCCACGAGCTGCCTCCTTCCTTGCAACCAAAAGATAAATCACAACTGGTGCAAGAAATACAGAAGTGACTGCACTGATACTGATTTCTGTAGGTGCAAATGCAGTGCGGGCAATACCATCACAGAAAAGCGTAATAATCGCTCCACCTAAAAAACACGCAGGCACCATAACAAGTGGTTTGGCTGTTTTCATAATACCACGCATAATATGAGGCACTGCAATACCCACAAAGGATATAGGGCCTGCAAATGCTGTAACAGTTGCAGACAAAATACTAGATAATAGAATCAAAACTATTCTAATTCGTTTGATATTTACGCCCATATTCCTGGCGTAGTTTTCTCCCAACTGAAAAGCCCCTATTGGCTTAGAAAAAAGTATCGTAAATACGATAGCAATAATTACAATTACAGATGACACAACAACATGGTCCATGCTAATACCTGAAAAGCTTCCTAAGGACCAGTTATGTAGATTTACGATATTTGTATCATCTGCAAATGCAACAACAAATTCTGTAATAGCTGAGCAAATGTAGCCAATCATTACGCCGCAAACTACTAAAAGGGACATGCTTCTTACCTTTTGTGATAAAGACATGACAATAGCCATAGCTATAAGTGAGCCCACGAAAGCAGATACAACCAGCACAAGTGAGCTGATGTTAACTCCTCTTCCAAGCAAAAATACCATTGATAAAGCTACAAAAAGCTTAGCAGAAGAAGAAATTCCAAGAACATAAGGGCCAGCTATTGGATTTCCAAAGAAAACCTGAAGCAAAAATCCTGAAACGGAAAGTGCCCCACCAAGCACAATAGCCCCAATTATTCTTGGAAGTCTGATGGAAACGATTATCTTTCCCATATAGACATCACCTGGATTAACTAGTGATTTGATAATATCCATTACTGATATATCAGCACTTCCTACTCCCATGCTTATAAAAAAGAGGCACACTAGCATTACTGACATACATATAAAACCAATTTTTATTCTTCTGCTAATTGAATCCATTATTTACTCCCTAAGCTTCGTAAAACAGTCTCCATCCTTAAAAGAGCCATTTAGTATTTCATTTAGCTCCTCTATAAATTCTGCCACATTTGTACTTTTTTGGAAATATCCTTCTTTTAAACAATAAACATTTCCTTCTTTTATTGCCCTAAAATCCCCCAAAGATTCTTCTTTCTTTACAAGCTCTGAAACAGATGAAATCTCTCCTTCAATGGTACTATTGTAAATCAAGACATCAGCATCCACTGCTCTTATATAAAAATCCTCTATGGAGATTTTCATGGTAGATAAGGCATTATCTTCATCTGATGAAATATCATCTAAAGCATAACTTGCTCCAGCCATTTCTATCATTGATGCTATATAATCTTTAGGCTTTCTAACAACTATCTGACCGTTTGAATTAATAGAAAAGAATGCAACTGACTTTCCGGTAGACTCATGCTTTCCTATTTCGTCAATACGCGCTACCTGATTATCAAAAACCTCTGCTGCTATGTCTTCCTTACCATACAAACAACCATAAAGCTTAATCCATTCTAATCTGGCAAGAGGACTACTCTCATAGCTGGACATTTCTACCATCACAGGAATTCCAAGCTCCTTGAGCTTTTCTAAGGTCTCTGGCGTGTGATAAATCATAGTGTTTTCAATAGCAAAATTGCATCCTGATGCAACAAGCATTTCATAATCAGGCGCAGAATATTTTCCGGCATAAGCTATGGCCCCATCCTTCATGGCCGTCTTCGCCCCATTAATGTACCAATCATTTGTCTTAGTACCAGAAAAAGCTATATCATCTATTGCACCGATTTTATCCATCAAATCCATTACGGATGTAGAAACCAGATAGGTCTTATCAACATTCTCAATAACTGAAACATTGTCAGATACCTTTACACCGTCTTCTAAACCCTCTGGTGCAATCAAAAAATACTGACTATCACCGCCACCATTTATTCCCTTGATAGAAATAAAAGTATAGCTTTCGCCTAAAGCATCCTCGTAATAATCAATTGTATATTCTTTAGCATAATCAAGCTTATGTGAACCAATTTGATTTAATCCCAAAAGTTCATAGGAATCATCAGCTGAAGCTTTTTTTTCAATTTTAGAATCGGTGGACTTAGCAGAATTTCCCGGCGAATAAACTGTTAGCTGATACTCTATCTCATGAGGAGTACTCATAGCAGTGGTATCACCTATCACTGTAAAGGCCGCATCAAACTCTTTAAATGGTATCGTAAATACGGAGTTGCTGTCAGCAGCCGCCTCGTTATCGTATCTAATTTCATCTACTACCATGTAATCATAATTAGAGCTGGACCATACAAGCTTTACAGTATTTCCTGATTCAGAAGTCACCACTTCAGCAGGTGATTCTACAGTGGCCTTTCCACTGCCACCAGTAAGTGTCACCTCGCAAAAGTAAGTTCCATATTCTGTTTTTTCTTCCTTATTAAAAAAGCTGCAGGCTGTTAGAAGTATAGCCAGCGCTGCAGCGATTGAATAAAAATACTTTTTCATTATAATGTTACAGATACTACGTGGTCGTACCAGGTACCTTTTTCACCTAAAATTGCTAAATCAAAATCCTTACCAAGTGCCTCTACAGGAACATCAAATCCATTAACTGTTTCTGTTGTTCCATCAGAATATGTTACCTCATCCTTTGTAGGCTGAAGCCAGTTAGCCTTGTCGCTTTCGGCATCAGCAGCTTTACCTACATAGAGGTTTACAATCTTGTCTGACACAAGCGAAATGTGGATTGTCATCTTGCCATCTTTAACAGTAAGCTCACCCATGCCATTCTTTGCTTCGTTTACATGGAACATGCTGCTGTCTGTTGTAAACTTTGCTTCGTAAGTTTCGCCTTCCTTAAGCTCATCTGTGTGAGCAACCTCTGTTGGCTCAACACCAGTAGCCTCTGATGTGTGTGCTACATAAATTGCCTGAACATCAGCGATTTCTCCAAGACCTGCAATTTGACAATCAACTGAATCAAATGCGCCTGAAGCCTTAAACATAGACTTCCAAGAATCCTCATCATCACCAGCCATATCGTTGTTAGCGTGGTCACCGGCAACAACCATAAGTGGACGAAGAATTACCTTCTTATATCCAGCTTCCTTAACAGCTTCGATAATGTTCTCACAAGCTGTCTCCTCTGGCTCACCCTCTACTGTACCGATGAATACGTTCTTGTAACCAAGCTTATCCATCTGTGTCTGCATCTGACTGTATGTAACCTTTGCAGTGTGGCTTGTACCATGACCCATAAATACAAATGCTGTAGAATCATCAGCTGCAGCATCAAGGGAATCAAAGCCTGCTGTCTTAACAGCCTCAGCTGTTATTGCTTTTGCAACTGTTTCCTTATCACTGTTTACTGCGCTAGCGTCTGCTCCAACTTCTCCAAGTAATGGCTCAGCGATCTTTACCGAATCAAACTTATCAGCATACTCATTTACCGCCTCTGTTAATTCATCGTACTCAGCGCCATGCATTAAATGAGTTGGCTGAACTACCAAATTTTTCACCCCGTTTGCAACAGCTCTATCTAAAGCCTGCTGCATATTATCAATCTTCTCCTCATCACGCGCCTGAATATGATTGATAATAATCTGTGCTGTGAAAGCACGTCTAACTGACCAATCAGGATATGCTGCAGCGATTGCCTTTTCTACACCACCGATATCAGCAACACGGCTATCATTAAATGAAGTACCAAAGCTTACTACAAGAATCTCATTCTCACCAATTTCGTCCTGGTTTAATGGGTCATCCTTAGATGCATCACCTGTATCTCTTCCGAAGTAGTCAGGGTCAGCAAATTCACCCTCAACCAATTCCTTTTGAGCATCGCTAAGTGCGTCCCATGCTTCCTTAGCAGCCTTACACTGCTCGTCTGTTTTATCTGTACGCTCCTGTACATAGATAGCATCGATTAATGCTGCACAATTATCTGCCATAGCCTGATCATCCACCTCAGTCTCAGCCTCTACAGCTGTATCTACTGTTTCTTCTGATTTTGTTCCACATGCTGCAAACATCATTGTGGCACTTAGCATTAAAGCCAAGCTTGTAACTAATTTCTTCTTCATGTCAATCCTCCTAAAATTCATTTGGTAATTTTGACATGAGAAATAAAAAGACTGCTAATAAATAGCAGTCTCTAAAATCAAAGCTTGGCACATAAAAACCTAAAGTGCGTTTTGCTAATCTGATTCGAGTTCCGCAAATCAAAATTACCTGATATAGGCAGGTCTCCTGACTTCGATCATCATTTGCACTCTCTTCCCAAGACTAGCTCAGTGATATGAGTACAAACTCCCTAACACAGTGACGGCTTCGCTCTGGATTCTCACCAGATTCCCTTTTCACCTATGCAAATAAATATTCCATAGGCACCTAAATCATATTTTTAAATTTCGTAAAAGAACATACCACATTTATCAAATACTGTCAAACCCTAGCTCCCACTACTTACAGCCACAATAACAACTTCAAAGGCTTCATATCCGTATACAGGATTTTTGCTAATTTTTCTAATGAATAAATTCATTATCAATCCTTCTATTTTTAGGTTCTCAATAATTGCCCATTTATTAATTTTATTACATGTTTTTATAACATCTAAGAAGTCTTTTTCTGGCGGACGTTTTTGCTTGATTAATTCATGCCCCAAATCAATCTCATCTAGATAGTCAACTTTCAGCATAAACTCAGCAAAGGTTCTGTTGTAACGCACTATATAAACATCTTCACCTCTGAATTCAAGCACACCTGTAGGAAGCTGTCCAAAGAATTCATCCGCTTTCCAATTGTAATCCTCGTTGACAAGTGGTTCTACTAAATTAGCCCTACCTATAGCTTCGTAATATTCATTTTCATTATAATCCTCTATCTGGTTTCCAACCTTAGCACCATAGATAGCATACCATTCTGCAAGCGGGATTGGCTTTGCAAAGAAAAAGCCTTGCATCTTACTACAGCCAACTTCTCTTAAGAATTTCACCTGCTCTATAGTCTCAACACCCTCAACAACTGTATCTAGTCCAAGTTTTGTAGCCATTTGGATTAATTCCTGCAAAATAATATGATTCTTCTTTGACATATCAAATTCACGCATGAATTTCATGTCAAATTTAATCAAATCAAAATCAAACTTCTGTAAGGTATTAAGTGATGAGTATCCACTTCCAAAATCATCCATCCACACCTTAAAGCCTGCTTCATGGAATCTACGAATCTGGGTGGCAACAAAATCACTGTCAAGGCTTGATACACTTTCTGTTATTTCAATGGTAATCATGTCAGGAGTAATGGTTGATGCCTTAACCCTCTTATTTATTTCTTCTACTATATCGCAAAGTTCAAAATCGTATTTTGATAGATTAATAGAAACCGGCACAATAGGTAAATTCCTTTCAGCCACTTCCTCTAAATCCCTTAATACGCAATCAAGTATATATAAATCAAGCTTATGTATAAGCTTTGAATCCTCTAATACGTAAATAAAATGGTTTGGTGGTATTAATCCTCTTGTAGGATCTATCCACCTGGCTAGAGCCTCTTCATCGCACACTAATCCATTAACAGATCTTATCAGCTGTTGATAGTATGGCTGAATCCACCCCTCTTCCATTGCCTTTTCAAAATTATTTATTACATATTCAAAGTGAGTTGCTGCAGCATGAGTGTTCTCATCATAGTAGGCGAACTTGGAAACATAAGCACCCTTTTCCTTATCGCTGACAATCTTTGCCCTATCACACGCACTAGAGGCTGTAACATCCTCAAATGCCATGGAATATATGCCCACATGTACTGGCAATGTTTTACCATCATTGGCAAACTTAATATCTTCAAATATTTCATGGAGAATTTCTTCAATTCCTTCCATCTCAGCAAATACAGCAAAATGATCCTGACCCATTCTTCCGCAATCTTCATTTGCGAAATACTTTTTCAAAATCATACTAAAGGCGACAAGCAGATTATCCCCTTCTCTAAGACCATATTTTTCATTAAAGAATTTCATACCTGTAAGGTCAAAAAATACTATTCCAGGGGTACATCCCTTTTTATAAATAGCCTCTTTTCCAGCATCTGCAAGAGTCAGGAAATATGACATATTTGGTAAGCCTGTTAATGTGTCATAGAAATTATCGCGGATAAGGCTTTCCTTAGTCATTAACTCCTTAAAATTAGAAGCAAGCTTTTCTGTTAGTGGATTTTCAAAATCTGCTCCTATGCCCTCAAGCATATAGATAGTGGTAGAAAGCATTATTCCATTTTCAGTAAAGAAATGGCTGCCATGAGAATGAATAATTACATAATCTCCTGTTAAATGAGATTTTGTCCTGTAAACACAATCAAAGGAATCCCCACCAGAGGCAAATTTAAGCGCAGCATCAGCCACCCTGGCTTTATCATCTGGATGGGTGTCACGATACATATCGTTATCTAAAATCCTAATCACTTCATCCCGCTTAACTCCCATCATATTACATAGTCCATCTGTAACAAGAAGTGTTACTACCCTCTTATCAATATACTGGTATATAGCCATTGGGATATTAAGCTTCTCAAGGACCATTCTTTCGCTATCGCCAAATTCATATCTGACCATATTGTCATCCTCCGTGAATGTTTTCAAGTCACCTCATGATGCGTCTCTTTAACTATAATCAAAACCTATGAATTTTCTGTTAAAAAATGATATGTTTAGCCTTTTAAATATTTTATTTTATGTTATAGTTTTCTCTTAGTTCTTTTACCTTTCGTTCCACTTCTTCTATAAAATCTCTTGATGAAAAAAGTCTAGCTCCAGCACCTCTGATAATAACCTGTTCCAAGCCATCAGAAGTTACTACTGTAATATCATATTTTTTACCATGCTCATGGGTAAAACGCTCTATGTATGCATCAGCAGTTTGGGCTTCTGCAGTGAATACCTGATGAATATTAAGGTAGTCCGATGCTGTCACCTCATGCCCCTTTACCTTATAAGCATCAAATACGGCAATCACCTCATAATCAGTCATTGCTTTGTAGTTACTAAGTATATCAAGAAGCTTTCCTCTTGCTCCGTCCAAGTTTACGTCTAGAACTTCTTTAAGCTCAGGCCATGCATAAATGAGATTGTAGCCATCCACAAGAAGATACTTCTGCCTTGACTTAACCTCCTTTGGTGCAGTGTATACATAATCAGAATCCACTCGCCTTGGTCTTGAGGATTCTCCATAATGCCAACCCTTTTTAGGATTCTTGCCATGATTGCTGTGGGTGGCCTGCCTTAATATGTTATCTATCTCATCAGGGTCTAGCCATTCATCCACGCTGTGATTCATTCGCTTTGAGTTGATTGGAGTATCTATATCAATATCATTATCAACTGCATTTTCAATACATGGTACATGACACTTCTCCTTTACCTCATACCAAGGTACGATAATGCCTGCCCCATGAGAGCAGAATACTGAATCTGCCGGATTATCTATATCCGCCTCAGGATTATAATTAGAGCTTGCTATTACTTCTTCACTATTCCTGCATCTGTTATAGTGAGCATTACTTAATGTGATATGCCCCATCCCTTTGGTAAAGGTCACAAGAGTTGCCTGATAATTCCTTATTGATACAGCTGGAGCTTGACCTGTAATTTTAGAATCACCGCCTAAATCCTCCGGTGCATCAAAGCTTCCCCCCATGTTTTCAATATCAGTCATCACTCGTCCAATTTGATTAGATGGCAACACTATCTCAAAATCAAAATATGGTTCTAGAATTTCCGTGCCAGCCTCCATAAGTCCTTGCCTAATAGCCCTGTAGGTAGCTTCTCTAAAATCACCACCCTCAGTATGCTTGATATGAGCCCTTCCACCTACAATGGTAAATTTAACGTCGGTAAGAGGAGCTCCAATAGCGGTACCTAGATGTTCCCTCTCAAGGATATGCGTAGTGATTAACCTTTGCCAATTAAGTGCTAAATCATCTGTTGCAACCTGGCTATCTACCTCTATTCCACTGCCTATTGGAAGTGGTTCCATAAGGATATGTGCCTCTGCATAATGGCGCAGTGGTTCGAAATGACCCACGCCTTCTACAGTAGTCTTTACAGTTTCTTTGTATAGAACTCCTGCCTCAGTAAACTTAGCCTTTATTCCAAGCTCTGTTTCGATACGATTTATAAGGATTTCAGTTTGAACCTCACCCATAAGATTAAATGTTATTTCTTCTAAGGCCTCATTCCACTTAACATTTAAGGATGAATCCTCATCCCCTAAAGCCATAAGCTTAGGATAGGCAAGACGAGGTATGGTATCATCTAAAAACTCAAGCTTGTATTTAAGCACTGGTGTTATAGTAAGCTCTGGCCTATCTGCTACCACTCCTAGTCCTTGGCCTGCAAAGGTATTTTTAGGCCCTACAAAAGCCACTACATCACCAGCATATGCTTCATCTATCTGTGTGTATTTTGCTCCAGAATACAATCGTAGCTGGTCTACCTTTTCTCCATTTGACAATGTATCCTTTACCTTGATACTGCCTGAAGTGATTTTTGCAAAGGTAAGGCGTGTGTCTCTTCCAAGACTTTCTATCTTGTAGATTTTAGCTCCAAATTCTTCATTCCTTGCCATAGCATTTTGCTTAGATCTGTATTCGCTTAAACCTTTTATAAAACCTAGCAGCTCATCTACCCCTTTATTCTTTAAGGCCGAACCTTTCATAACAGGAAACAGTTCTCTATTTAATGTCAATTCGTATATACGATTATCTGAAAGAGTGTCTGTATCTAAAAATTCTTCCATTGCCTCTTCATTTTCCATGGCAATGTCCTCAACAGCTGTCAAAAGATGACAAGATGTAGATAGCTTCTCCTTTAAATCACTTAAGCAATAATCCTCATTAAAGCCTTCCATATCAGTCTTGTTTATAAAGATTACTGTAGGCACCTTATTCTTTTCAAGAAGTGAAAAAAGTGTCTTTGTATGTGCCTGCACTCCATCTGTACCACTAATAAGAAGGATAGCAAAATCAAGTGCCCAAATTGCACGCTCTGTTTCTGTAGCAAAATCCACATGACCCGGTGTATCCAGTAAGGTCAGCTTTGTGCCACTATATTCAAACACAGCTGGTTTTGAAAAAATAGTAATGCCTCTGTTCTTCTCCTGCTGATTTGTATCCAAAAAGGCGGACCCCTTGTCTACTCGACCAAGGTCCGCCAAAACTCCAGCGTTATATAAAATTGCTTCTGAAAGTGTAGTCTTGCCTGCATCTACGTGGGCAAGAATTCCCCATGCCTCATTCATTAATTGTATCCTCTAAAGCCTTTTCCTATAATCTCGCTACTGTTTGTAATTGCAATGAATGCTCCAGGCTGATTACGTCTGATAAAGTTCTTAAGCTCCACCGCCTGCTGGCGCTTAAGGATTGTAAGAATAACAGTCTTTTCTGTGTGACCGTATGCCCCCTCAGCCTTGTAAACTGTTGCACCCTTACCTAAATCGTTCATAATATAATCTACGATAGGCTCAGGATTATTACAAATTATTGTAAAGTACTTTGCAAGATTAATATTTTCGATTGTCTCATCAACCACCAGTGATTTTGCAAGAAGACCAACCAGTGAGAATAAACCTGTTTCAACATTAAATACTAAGCACGCCAAAACTACGATAATAACATCTGACATAAAAAGTGCTGTACCAATATCAACCTTAGTGTATTTTTTAAGAATCATAGCAACAATATCTGTACCACCACTAGATGCACCTAAGTTAAAAAATACTGCAGATGCAAATGCAGGAAGAGCTATTGCAAACATAAGCTCAAGAACAGGCTGAGTAGTAAGTGGCCCATTCATAGGAGCAATCTTCTCTAAGATGCTAGGTCCAAAAGAAACCAGCAGTGTAATGTATGTTGTCTTAATTCCAAAGGATTTACCAAAGGTAATAAACCCTAAAATAAGCAAGACAATATTAATAACCAGGTTAATGTAGCCTGGTGTATGAGGCAACAGCTCAGCCAAAACAATAGAAAGACCACTGACGCCTCCAAATGAAAAGTGATTTGGGAATTTAAAGAAATATATTCCAATTACCATTACAGCAGATGCAATGGTAAACATCATATACTCGTATATATCTTGTTTATGTCTATAAATTTTATGTATCATATCTTCTAAGTCCCTTCGGATAGTGATTCTTTATTTGTCCCTTAACTGCTTTTCCCCAGCCAATGGAAATTCCGTCAACCAGAATCAATGTCCAGCCATCAGCTACACTGTCTATACGCAGCGATTGTCCTAATAAATAGTTTTTAATCTCATCGCCGTCACTTGAAAAATCGATAGCATACCTTACCTCATCAGCCTTTAGTGCCAAAGCAAGGGCATGACTTGGCTCAAAACGATTCTTCTTAAGCGTTCCAAGGAATAGTCCTCCTCTAAGTACGTGAAGCCCGCTAAAATCAGGGCATTCCTCTGGCAATCTATACAGCAAATCGTTAATTAGAAGCAGGTTGTTCTTCCATTCCTTTGGCTCTTTTAATGTCTCCTTTATAAAGGCATAATAATCCACTAACATTTTATCACTAGGACGCTTAATATCATAGTAGTTTCTATCGCCTGCAAAGGTGCCTGACTTTTCCAACAGGCAGGCATAATGGCCTTCACCCTTATCAACATGTGGCCACAGCCTACGCTCTTCAATAACCTGCATATCTGGATGTCTTTTAACAAATGCTGCCACTGCTTCCTCATCCTCTAACCTTGCAAAGGTACAGGTGCTGTAGCACATTCTTCCACCTGGAACTAACATTTCATATGCTCTGTCTAAAATCTCAGCCTGGCGCTCAGCACACATCTGAACTGATTCAAGTGACCATTCACTGCAGGCATCATGGTTCTTTCTGAACATTCCCTCCCCGGAACATGGTGCATCCACCATAATCTTGTCAAAATATTCCGGGAACTTATCTGCCAGCTTATCTGGATATTCTGATGTAACAATACAGTTTCTAATTCCAAGGCGCTCTACATTTTCAGAAAGAATCTTTGCTCTGTTTTTCATTGGCTCGTTGGAAACAAGTATGCCCTCACCATTAAGATATCCTGCAATCTGAGTGGATTTACCTCCAGGTGCAGCACACAGGTCAAGGCAAATATCACCTGGCTTTGGAGAAAGCATTTCCACTGGAAGCTGCGCCGATGCATCCTGAATGTAATATACTCCAGCCCCGTGGTATGGATGAATTCCGGGGCGTACCTTTTCATCATCATAGTAATATCCATTAGGGCTCCACTTAACCTGCTCCTGTAGCATATCCGCTATATTTTCTTTTACTTTTTCGTCAGCCTTTATAGGATTAAAACGCAAAGCCGATATTTTGCTTTCTTCAAATGAACGCAAAAACGCATGGAAGTCAGGACCTAGGTCCTGCTCCATGCGATTAACAAAATCAATTGGTAAAAATGAAGTATCACCCATTACATACGCTCCGGTGCATTAAAGCCAAGTAAGTCGATAGACTTTTCAAGAACGCTACGTGTAAGTACAAGAAGCTTTAAATAGCTTGCCTTAGTAGCCTCATCTTCCTCAGCTAAAATCTTTGTGTCATGATAGAATCTATTAAATGCATTTGCTAAATCATAAATATATGCACAAATCTTATGTGGTGCCATATCCTCATATGCTGATGTAAGAGCAGCCATAAACTTAGTAAGCTCAAGCTGTAATCCACGCTCTGAATCAGAATGTGCTGGAAGGATTGCTCCATCTACACTATCTACTCCTGCCTTTGCAAGGATTGACTTACATCTTACGATTGTATAAAGGATGTAAGGACCTGTGTTACCTTCAGCAGATGTGAATCTGTCAATATCGAAGATATAATCCTTTGAAGCCTGGTTAGATAAATCACCATACTTAACAGCTGAAAGACCAACAATCTGAGCAGTCTTAACAGCATCCTCTTCATTCATAGTGCCGTTCTCTTTGATTTTCTCAAGCATCTTATCCTCTACTTCCTGAAGAAGATATTCAAGACGCATAACGCCACCCTGACGAGTCTTAAATGGCTTACCATCCTTGCCGTTCATAGTACCAAAGCCTACGAAGTAAAGATTCTTATCAGCTGGAACAATACCAGTCTTCTTAGCACAACGGAATACCTGTGTGAAATAAAGCTCCTGACGCTTATCAACAACATAGATAATAGAATCTGGATTGTAATCCTTCATACGCCATACCATTGTTGCAAGGTCTGTTGTATTGTAAAGTGAAGCACCATCTGATTTAAGGATCATGCATGGTGGAACTTCCTTAGTATCTGTCTCTTCCTTAACATCAACAACAAGAGCACCCTCTGAAATATAAGCAAATCCGTCGTCCTTCATCTTCTGAACCATATCAGGGATGTAAGGCTGTGCGTCTGATTCCCCTTTCCAAAGATCGAATGTTACATCAAGCTTCTCGTAGTTTCTCTTAAGGTCTGTAACTGAAACATTAAGGATGTGTGAAAGAAGTGCCTGATAGCCCTTTCTTCCATGCTGAAGCTCGTAAGTAGCTCTAAGAGCAGCTTCCTTATAAGCCTCATCCTCTTTAGACTTACCAGATGCACAAGGATAAATCTCCTCAAGCTCTGAAATAGTAAATGGTGGCTCTGTAGGATATTCACCATCATAATTCTCATCAAAGTAAACAAGCTCAGGCTTACGAAGCTTAAGCTCTGTGATGATAAGTCCCATCTGAAGACCCCAGTCACCAAGATGAACATCACCGATAACCTCGTCACCCATAAAACGAGCTGTACGCTTGATTGATTCACCAATAATAGCTGAACGAAGGTGACCAACGTGAAGTGGCTTAGCAACATTTGGTCCGCCGTAATCAATCATAACCTTCTTAGGTGTAGCAACCTTATCAACACCAAATCTCTCAGTGTCAGCTGCCATGCCTGAAACAAAACCTGCAATAAACTCATCTGAAAGATTCATATTAATAAATCCTGGAGGACATGCCTC